>JAZMZX010000039.1:0-19902 GCA_045586225.1 Eubacteriales bacterium | reverse complement strand
GCGCGTGAGCGCAAACTGATTTCGAGTCAGCCCCGTTATGACCACTTCGATATCTCTCCATCTATGTTAAACCCCGTTTTGGAGTATAACGACTATTCAATTTTTCATCGAACGGGGCGCCCCGTTATGTCCTGTTGCGGTACCCGAAATTTTTTGCTCGCTGTTCGCTTCGCAAAATTTCGACCGCTGCCACTCCTTTTTGCTCTCTTCATCCGCCACCGGCGGCGGTCGCAAACGTCCCCACTTCGATATCTCTCCGTATATGTTAAACTCCGTTTGGAGCAAGATACATTATCTCATACTGTGAAAAAAAAGTCAAGAGGCAAAGCTCAAAAAGTGACGTTCGCGCTGTCTTCGAACACTTTGGATTGTATTTTTTCCCCATTCGTGATATACTATAGTGTAGACGTCATTTTGCCTCATTTGCGCGCTGATGCAAAAAGCCCGCAGGGGATACCTGCGGACCGTAAGCGGCTGTATTCAGACTGCTGCGGGCGCTTCTTCCTGCACCTCAGCTGCTGCGTCAGACACTTCTGCGGCAGAAGCCTCGGCTTCGTATGCAGAAATGATGGCAGACTCAAGAGTCTCTCGGAAGCTCTTATTGATGGGGTGGCATATATCACGGAAGGTGCCGTCTGCAACCTTTCTTGAGGGCATTACGATGAAATACTTATCCTTTGCGGAAATAAGCTTTATATCGTGAATAGCAAGCTGGCCGTCAAAGGTAACGGATGCCACCGCCTTCATGGGGCCTTCGTCAAACATTTTTCTGATTTTTACGTCTGTGATGATCATATTCTTCCTCCGTATGTCTCATTTATGGGTCTTTGATTCCCGGTGCTTTGATTATGACTATATACTACACCACAGATATTAAAAAAAATGACGAATCGGGCCATATAATTTTTAACTGTTTTTTAACTTTTTCTCTTACATCCATCTTTTCGGAGGACCGTCACAAAATGAACACAGAAAACACACGTTACGGCGCTGAAGCTATCAGCCGGCTCCTTCTGAATGCAAGGCACATTTTCTTCGTGGGCATAGGGGGGATCAACATGTCTTCCCTGGCGGCTATTTCCCGCGCACGGGGATACGAGGTCTCCGGCTCCGACAGAAGCGCCAACGCAAACACGGAGCGTCTGATAAAAGACGGCATCCGCGTTCACATCGGTCACGCGGCTGAAAACGTACGCGACGCCGACGCTTTGATATACACTGTTTCCGTCCCTCTCGACAATCCCGAATACGTTGAAGCCGGAAGGCTTGGCATACCGAGGATATCCCGTGCCGACTATCTTGGCTGGCTTATGAAAAAGAGTCCCATCCGTCTCGGTGTTTCCGGGATGCACGGCAAATCCACGGCAACGGGAATGTGCGCCTCCATTCTTCTGGCGGCTGACTGCGACGCGACCTTCTCCTCCGGAGCCGTTATCCCGGAGCTTGGTTGCACCTATCGGGCAGGTCACGGCGACATTTTCCTTTACGAATCCTGCGAGTATAAGGATTCCTTCCTTTCCTTCTACCCCACGGTACAGATAATTCTCAATATCGACATGGACCACCCCGACTATTTTACGGGGCTTGACATGGTGAAGGACTCCTTCAGGAAGTGTCTTTCCCTCGTCAGTGACGCTGCCATTGTAAACTGGAGCGACGCAAACGTTCGCGAGGTTTGCGAGGGCTATGACGGCGAGCTTATCCGCTTTGGCACCGAAATGGACGGCGACCTTCGTCCGCGGGAGGAATACGACTGGTTTGCCAAGGATATTGAGCTTCATCCCCACGGCTCCGATTTCACTCTCACGGGTCGCGGTATCGAGCCCGTGCGCATTCATCTGACCGAGGCGGGAATTCACAACATCGACGACGCAGTTGCCGCGGCGGCGGCAACGGTGCACGCCGGCATCTCAGTTTCCGACGTTTGCCGCGGTCTTGAGTCCTTCCACGGTGCGGCAAGACGAATGGAGCTGACGGGACACACTCACAGCGGCGCTGAGATATATCTGGATTACGCTCACCATCCCACGGAGATAAAAGCAGCGCTTACGGCGGCCAAGGGCTTTGGCGGAAAGCTTGTGACAGTGTTCCAGCCTCACACCTACACGCGCACCAAGGCGCTTTTCCGCGAATTTGCCGAGGCACTTTCCATTGCGGACGAGGTGATCGTTGCAGACATTTTCGCTGCCCGCGAGGCTGATATTTACGGAGTTGATTCGAGAATGCTTGCAGACGCCATCAACAGTTGCGGCGGAGTTGCCGTATATTCCGGCAGCATCGGCGGCGAGGGAAAGGAATTCGACCGCATCGCCGACTACGCCGCCACCAGGGTGACGGATGGAGACGACCTCATCATTATGGGCGCAGGCTCCGTTGACAGGATCGCAAACATCATAACGGAAAAGAGATGACATCATCTCTTTTCCTTTTTTTGTGTAAATTGTTCCTTTTTTTGACACATTTGTTCTTGCGTTTTACCGAATGCTATGATATACTATAATTGAAAGGAGGAATATAACCAATTCAAAACAAGCAACGCAATTACCATTATTCATTGTAAAAGGAGGAAGAATATGAAAAAACGCTTTTGGGCAGTCACTATGATCATTTCTATAGTTTTGTTCTCTGTTACCTGTTATGCAGCTGCACCTACTTTAGTTGGGTTCATACAGCCACATAATTGGGTTCCTGAATCTGGCATTTTCTATCTGCAAGGTTGTTCCTTGCCAGTAACAGTTTCATATTCAGGAACAGCGCCAACAGCACCTTTTGTTAGTTGGAATGCAGTCCGACAAAACACATTAACTGTCGATACATCATACAATTTAATAACAGGAACGTTTACTCCTGATTCTTCTGATTATCTTCCTGGGATATTCAATGGTTCAGCTATTTATTCATCACCTGCAAATCTTACAGTTACCGCAGCCAATTCGGACGGCATCTCCACAATATCTCGTGCAGGATATGTAACAGGCTATCCATTAAGTGGTTATCTGTACATTGATCCCTCGTTTAGTTATACCGATGAATACACGAATTATTTTTTGGCGATAGGTACACCCCCAAGCAACAGCAATCAAAGAAAATATAATTGTCTCTCATATGTAATTGATGTATATGACACATGGACTTGGCCGTGGGGTCAAAACAACCCCTCTCAAACCCAAGTGGTGAATTTTATGTTAGGATATGACAACGGACAAGAAAATGGCACACCCAGAACTATTGGTACAATTTATGATTCATTTGCTGGCAGGTGGGTAGCATATGAAACCAAGGTTATATATTATGAAGGAGGACATTTCGCAAAGGTTGTAAGTTATAATTCAGATGGATCACCCAAACGCATAGCCTCCAAATGGGGGTCTTTGGAATTGATATTAAGTACTGATTATGATCCCTTTAGTGAAGCCACCTACGGATCTCCTATTTATTACTTTCAATAATGATACAAACAATAATGTAATTTAGAAAGGAATATAACCAATGTACAAGATTATAACTATTATTTTGATCATTGCAACGGTCCTATGCATATCAACCGCTGCCTTTGCTGCCAACTTTGGCAAAACAGATTCCCCTCCCGTCACCTATAACGAAGACATCAGCGAAATTCTTGCAGGGGGACCTTATCCCGAGCCGGAAAACGCCGCCATACCGGAGGGCGTACTGTGGAATGCGGAGCTTGGTGAGTATTATCGAGCTGACACGGTCACTTGGAACACGGTGACGAAGTCCTACGAGCTTATCACGCGTGACGTATCCCCTGACGGCGTTAACGAGATAACGGCTGCCGTTTACGATGCCAAAACCGAATACATTGCCAAGGCGCTTGCAGAATACGACCGTCTTTACGAAGCGTTTTGGGCTGAAGACCCCATGAGAAGCGCCTCCTCCGCAATACTCGTATGTGAGGAAGCTTACGCCGTTCTCGCTTCTCTCGGCAAGGATGCCGTCCCCGACATTATTACCTATATCAAAGCAAATCCCACACGCGCTTACGCGCTTATGACGGCGCTTGAGGACATTACCGGAATCTCTCCCGACGTAGAAAAGCACGAAGACTACGCTGACGAGTGGATAAGCGAATACGTTTCAGAGCTGTCACAAAGTGAAGACATGAGAGAATTATATTTACGTATTTCTGCCGAAGAATAACGATCTTATTATTGAACTCCCGCATCTTTGCGGGAGTTCTTTTCATATTTATATTAATATAGGTCTTTTCCCCTTGACAAAAAAATCCCCCTCGTTTATAATTAACGTATCCGGCAGGGAGTAGCTGACGAAAATATCGTGACGTTTGGCGTCAATACGTCGCCGTCGTTTTACGACGGGGTCCGCCAACGTATAAGCAGACGTGTGCGGGCAACCGCTTTTTCTGTGACGGCAAGACTGTTACCGAGGTGCTTTTTTCCCGGTAACGGTTTTTTTATTTTCAGAGCCTGTCCCGGCGCCGAAAAATCACTATTGACATTGCCGCACACAGCGGCGAAACGGAGTTTCTATGGAGATATTATACGAAAACCTGCTTAACATCACCTGGCAGATGGTTGTTATGTGGGGAATCGGCGGTCTTCTCATTTACCTTGCTATCGCCAAGGACATGGAACCGACGCTTCTTCTGCCGATGGGCTTCGGCGCCATCCTCGTTAACCTGCCCCTTTCCGGTGCTATCGATCATTTGGTAGACGGCGAGCTCGTTGAAGGCCCCCTTACCACTCTCTTCGATGCCGGCATCGCAAACGAGCTGTTCCCGCTCATTCTCTTTATCGGAATCGGCGCTATGTGCGACTTCTCGCCCCTGCTTGCGAATCCGAAGCTTATGCTTTTCGGTGCTGCTGCACAGTTCGGCATTTTCTTCACCCTTTGCCTTGCGTCCGTATTCTTCCCCGAGATCAAGGATGCTGCCTCCATCGCCATCATCGGCGCTGCTGACGGCCCCACCTCCATCGTCGTTGCTCAGAAGCTGGGCTCCAACTACGTTGGTGCTATAATGGTTGCCGCGTACTCTTACATGGCGCTTGTGCCCATCATTCAGCCCCCCGTTATCAAGCTTCTCACCACCGAAAAGGAACGCAAGATCCGCATGCCCTACGTTCAGCACGAGGTTTCCCGTCTGACCCGCATCATGTTCCCCATCGTTATCACCGTTATCGCAGGTCTTATCGCACCCGATTCCGTTGCTCTCGTTGGCTTCCTTATGTTCGGTAACCTTATCCGCGAGTGCGGCGTTCTCAACTCCCTCAACGAAACTGCTCAGAAGGTTCTTGCAAACCTCGTTACCATCTTCCTCGGCATCACCATTGCAACGAAGATGCAGGCAGAGCAGTTCCTTTCCGTTGACACGCTTCTCATCATCGGTCTCGGTCTTTTCGCATTCATTTTCGATACCGCAGGCGGCGTTATCTTCGCAAAGGTCATGAACATTTTCACCAAGCCCGAAAAGAGGATCAACCCCATGATCGGTGCTGCCGGAATTTCCGCGTTTCCCATGTCCGGACGCGTCGTTCACAAGATGGCGCTGAAGGAAGACCCCACCAACTTCATTCTTATGCAGGCGATGGGTGTCAACGCCTCCGGTCAGATCGCATCCGTTATCGCGGGTGGTCTCATCCTCAGCTTCTTCGGCTGATCCGGTTAAGTAAAGGAGCAAAGAATTATGTATTTTGAAATTATGAATTTCGTTACCAACCTCAAGTACATGGGGCTCGGTATGCTCGGTATTTTCATCGTTATGGGAATCATCATCACGGTGACGCTCATCCTTGACAAGGCGACTGCCAAGAAGGAAGAGGAATAATAAGCAAAACAAAAGCGAGTCGAAAGACTCGCTTTTTTGTTGGCATGGGAGACGCAAGGGGGCCTTTCAAGGGAAAAGAAAGTGCTTTTCGCTTTGTTTGTGCGAACACAAAAGACATATTGCAGCGCGCAGGCGCTACGCGATGGGTTGCACTTTTTGCCACGGCGAAAAAAGTGCACAAAATCGCCGTTCAAGAGGAAAGTTTTGAAAGGAGAGGAGGGGTGTAGCGCGTCAGCGCTTCTCCTCTTCTCCTTTCAAAGGGCATTTTTGCAGCACTTTTGCTGCCCCGGGCAAAAGTACGAAAAAGCTAAGCAAAAAAGAGGGAGCCGACGGCTCCCTCTTTTCAATATTTTAGCTTAAAAATCTCACCGCTGCGAGGGCTGCGGATGCGCCGTCTGCAACTGCCGTTGCCACCTGACGCACCGTTTTCGTTCTGCAGTCGCCTGCAACGAAGATGCCGGGAGTTTCGCCGCAGCAGGATTCGTCGGACATGAGATATCCGTTATCGTCGAGGCTGGAAAGCTCGCTGAAGGGCTCGTTTTTCGGCTCAAGACCGATAGCAACGAAGGCTCCGTCGCAAATAAGTCTCGTGATCTCGTCGGTTTCGATCTTTCTGACGTTAAGACCCTCAAACTCGCTGTCGCCTATAATGGAATCAACGGTGACTCCATACACCACCGTAACGTTTTCGCGGGCTGCGATAGCATCGCGGAGCTTTGCCTCACCTGTGAGGAAATCAAGATTCTGAAGCACCGTTACGTGCTCGCAAACGTCTGAAAGCGCAAGGGCTTCGATGAGGGCGGAATTTCCGCCGCCAACCACCGCCACCTTTTTGCCGCTGTAGAAAGCGCCGTCGCAGGTTGCGCAGAAGGAGATGCCGCGTCCGATAAAGTCCTCCTCGCGGGAAATGCCGAGACGGCGGTGACGCGCGCCTGCGGCAATAATAACAGCCTTGGCTTCGTATGCATCCTCGCCGCAATGGACCGTCTTCACGTAGTCGGGGCCTTCGCCCTCGGTGAGCGCCGTCACCTCAGCGAGCTCTATCTCTGCGCCCAGTGCCAGCGCCTGAGACACCATTTTATCTGCAAGCTCCGCGCCGGAAACGGATTCAAATCCGGGATAATTCTCGATGCAGGGGGAAAACGCCATCTGTCCGCCGAAGGCTTCCTTTTCGATGATGAGCACGGATTTTTCCGCGCGACGGGCGTAAATAGCCGCCGTAAGTCCGGCAGGGCCTGCGCCAACAATGATTATATCGTACACAGCTTTATTCTCCATATATAGATATTTTATATAGATGTTTTTCTCCGGCACGAGGCTTTCGCTTCGTACCGGAGATGATCACGGTTGATGATTTACTTAGCAGCTTCGCCTTCAAGATAGCGCTTAACGTTGGAAACGCCTGCGTACTTTACAGCTTCGCCATTGCTTACCACAACGAGTGTGGGAGCCTGTCTGATCTCGAATTCCTTAACGAGCTCGGGATTTTCCTCTGCAAGGAACTTCTCGTAGGAAACGCCCTTACGGTCCAGCATTGCCGTTGCGATCTTGCAGTTGGGGCAGGTTGCGGTGGTAAAGAGGTAAAGAGCGGTTTCGCCGGAGGTGACCTCAACGGGCTCTTCTACGGGAGCAGCCTTTGCTTCCTTTGCGCCGTCCATGCTCTTGATGGCGTCCTCAAGCTGGCCGGAAACGTTATACTCAAGTCTGTCGCGGAATTCCTGTGCCTTACCGTTGTTCCAGTTGCGTACGGGACGGTAGTAGCCGGTGATACGGCTGTATACCTCGGTGTCTCTGCCGCAGTGCGGGCAGGTGAACTCTTCGCCGGAGATATATCCGTGATCGGGGCAGATGGAGTACGTGGGAGACATTGTGTAATAGGGGAGCTTATAGTTTTCCGCGATCTTGCGAACGAGAGCCGCGGTGGACTTCCAGTCGGGGAGACGCTCGCCGAGGAATGCGTGGAATACGGTACCGGAGGTGTAGAGAGTCTGGAGCTCATCCTGGATATCGAGAGCGGAGAAGATATCGTCGGTGTAACCAACGGGCAGGTGAGAGCTGTTGGTGTAATAGGGAACGCCGGATGCTTCGTTTGCGGTGATGATATCGGGATAGTGCTTCTTATCGTGCTTTGCAAGGCGGTAAGAGGTGGACTCTGCGGGAGTTGCCTCAAGGTTATAAAGGTCGCCGTACATTTCCTGATAGTCGGAGAGGCGCTCGCGCATATGGTTGAGCACGTTCTTTGTGAAATCCTGTGCTTCCTTATTGGTGAGGTCGCAGCGGAGCCAGCTTGCATTGAGGCAAGCCTCGTTCATACCAACGAGACCGATGGTGGAGAAGTGATTCTCGAAGGTTCCCAGGTAACGCTTGGTGTAGGGATAGAGACCTGCGTTGAGAAGCTTGGTAACGACGGTACGCTTTGTCTTGAGGGAGCGCGCGGAAAGGTCCATCATATGGTCGAGGCGCTCGTAGAATTCCTTCTCGTCCTTGGAAAGGTACGCGATGCGGGGGATATTGATGGTTACAACGCCGATGGAGCCGGTGGACTCGCCGGAGCCGAAGAAGCCGCCGGACTTCTTGCGGAGCTCACGAAGGTCGAGACGGAGGCGGCAGCACATGGAGCGAACGTCGGAGGGCTCCATATCGCTGTTGATGTAGTTGGAGAAGTAGGGTGTGCCGTACTTCGCCGTCATTTCGAAGAGAAGCTTATTGTTTTCGGTTTCGGACCAGTCGAAATCTCTGGTGATGGAGTAGGTGGGGATAGGATACTGGAAGCCGCGGCCGTTTGCGTCGCCCTCGATCATGATATCGATGAACGCACGGTTTACCATATCCATTTCTGCCTTACAGTCACCGTAGGTGAAGTCCATATCCTTGCCGCCTACGATAGCGGGCATATTCTCAAGGTCTGCGGGAACAGTCCAGTCGAGAGTGATATTGGAGAAGGGAGCCTGAGTACCCCAGCGGGAAGGAGTGTTCACGCCGAAGATGAAGCTCTGGATGCACTGCTTAACTTCCTTATAGGTGAGATTATCCACCTTAACGAAGGGAGCAAGATACGTGTGGAAGGAGGAGAATGCCTGAGCGCCCGCCCATTCATTCTGCATGATACCGAGGAAGTTTACCATCTGGTTGCAGAGTGTTGAAAGGTGGCTTGCGGGAGCAGAGGTGATGCGTCCGGTAACGCCGCCGAGACCCTCGCGGATGAGCTGCTTCAGGGACCAGCCTGCGCAGTAGCCGGTGAGCATGGAAAGGTCGTGCAGATGGATATCCGCATTGCGGTGTGCCATTTCGATCTCTTTGTCGTATACCTCGGAGAGCCAGTAGTTGGAGGTGATGGCTCCGGAGTTAGAAAGGATAAGGCCGCCCACAGAATAGGTTACGGTGCTGTTTTCCTTAACGCGCCAGTCGCTTTCCTTTACGTACTGGTCGACGATCTCTTTATAGTCGAGAATGGTGGCACCCATGTTGCGGATCTTTTCGCGCTGACGGCGATAGAGGATGTAGGCCTTTGCGACCTCTGCGTAGCCCGCCTGAACGAGAACGGATTCAACGCTGTCCTGAATATCCTCAACGGAGATATTGTCGCCCTCGATCTTGGGCTCGAAGTCTGCCGTTACCTTAAGCGCCAGCATATCGATGACGGTGGGGTGATACTTCACGCCCTGCGCGTCGAATGCTTTTTTGATCGCTACACTGATCTTCGATATATCGAAATCTGTTACTTTGCCGTCTCTCTTGATAACCTGATACATGTTATTTCTCCTTTTCTGTTTTGATGTTTCTATGTCCGCCGGAGGCTTTCCGGACGGAGCTCCGATTATTGTATCCAAATTAGATGATTGTATAACACGCACAATATCTTGTGGTGCGGATATGATTATACCACACTATATTTTGGTATGTCAATACGATTTTTAAGTTTTACAAAAAATATTTTAAAGTCGGGAAGTAAAAAAATCCCACCTTTTTTGCGGGCGGGACAAAGAAAAAAAGCACCTGCTTTTGCAAGTGCTTTTTTCAGCGGATTACGGGGCTCGAACCCGCCACCTCGACCTTGGCAAGGTCGCGCTCTACCAAATGAGCTAAATCCGCATATGCCTCCGATCGGAATCGAACCAACGACACGGGGATTTTCAGTCCCCTGCTCTACCAACTGAGCTACAGAGGCAGGTATGATGTCTCATCCCCCGCATGTTAAGAGATACGACCCGGATGGGACTCGAACCCACGACCTCCGCCGTGACAGGGCGGCGTTCTAACCAACTGAACTACCGGGCCATACTGGGAACAACAGGGCTCGAACCTGTGACCCTCTGCTTGTAAGGCAGATGCTCTCCCAACTGAGCTATGCTCCCATATCACCTTAGCATGGCGCCTTTCGGAGTGGTCTGTCCCGAACGGCGAGACCTATTATAGCATAGGGCTAAAGTGTTTGTCAACACCTTTTTTCAAAAAAAATAAAAAATTTTGAAAAAAGTTTTTGGGCGTTTTTGGGGGTAGTTTTTGGCCGTTTTTCTGTCAGAACGGAGGCCGTGAGGGGTATTTTGAGTGTTTTTTTCGGACGCGCTTTATTTATCGAACATTTTCCCGATCTCTTCGCGGGTGAAAAGGTATTTGTTTCCGCAGAAGCGGCAGGAAAGCTCGATCTCCTCGGGCTTGCCCTCGGCTGCCTGCTCGGAGAGAAGCTTTTCAGCCTCCGCCTTGCCGAGACTGTACACGGCTCTCGCCGTGCGCTCACGGGAGCAGGTGCAGCGGTATTCGGCAGAAAGCTCATCAAAAATATCGTATTCCACGTCGCCCATGGCAACCTTGAGGATCTCCTCAAGGGTCATACCCGAGGCAAACATGGAGGAAACGCGGGTGAGCTTTGCGGCATTGGCTTCGAGAGCCGCAGCGGTTTCATCATCATAGAAGGGGAGAAGCTGAACGAAAACACAGCCTGCAGCCTTGCAGGTGTAATCTCTGTCGATGAGCACGCCAACGGCACAAAGCGTGGGTATCTGCTCGCTTTCCGCATAGTATGCGGCGATATCGTCACCGATCTCGCCGGAGCGGAGCTCGATCATTCCCACGTATGGCTCGTCGCCGCCCATATCGCGGATGATCTGAAGCACGCCGTTGCCGACGGCGCCGCCAACGTCCAGCTTGCCGAGGCTGTTGAGGGGAAGCTCCGCTTCGGGATTCTCAACGTAGCCGCGGACGTTTCCCTCGTAGTCGGAAACGACCGTCATAAGGCCGAGCTCGCCGTCGCCGCGAACGGTGACAGTGATGGAATCGTCCTTATCGCCCAGCATTGCGCCCATAATGGACGTAACGGTGAGGAGTCTGCCAAGGGCGGCTCCCGCCGTGGCAGAGGTCTTATGTATCTCTATTGCTTTATTTACGATAGCCGTGGAATCGATGACGTGGATCCTCGCGGAGCCATCCTTCGTCATTGCGCGCAGTATCGCGGAATTTTCTTTTTTCATTTTTCTGCTCCCGGATAAAAGCTTATTGAGTGATGCCGTTATTGCCGCTTTTTTCGGTTTTCCTCACGCGGCAAACGAAATATATTCTGTCCTCTTCCGTTTCGCTTCGGGAAAGAGGCTCCATGCTGTAGGAATCGGTGACGAGAAGGGGCTCAAAGCCGTTTCTTCTGAGGGCACCGAGAAGTCCGCGGACGCTCCAGCCACGCTGGCGCTGGAATTCATCGCATCGGCGGTAGCGGCCGTCCTCCTCCTCAATAAAATAAGAAAGATAGAAATCAGCATATCCCGTTTTTTCGTTATAGCTGTTCTGCCAGCCGCAGTATACGCCCTCGTCCTCGATTACGATGTCGCCCCGGTAAAGGCGGCGGAATTTTGCTCTTGAGGAAACGTCGAAAACGAAAAGTCCCTCGGGCGCAAGATAATTATGGACCAATGAGAAGGCGGCGTCAAGGTCTTTCCCGGTGAGAAGGTAGTTCACGCCGTCGCAGGTGGAAACGGCCGCATCCACGGTGCCGTACAGCTCGAATTCTCTCATGTCCTGGCACAGCCACAAAACGTCGCTGACGCCCATTTCCAGAGCCCGCTCCTTTGCCACGCCAAGCATTTCGGGAGAAACGTCAACTCCCGTCATATCATAGCCGCGGCGGGCAAGCTCAAGGGTGATAACACCGGTGCCGCATCCAAGGTCCAGCACGAGGGAGGGCTTCTCCCCGTTTTTTCCGTAGCGGGCAAAGACCGCCTCGATAAAATCGCACCAGGCGCCGTGGTCGACGTGGGCATTTACCGCATCGTAAAAGCGGGAGGTTATTTCATAGCTTTCGTATTCTCTCTTGCCGTTCACGCCGTCACCCCCTTCATTCGGTACATAGATTATACTGAATATTTCCCCCGCCGTCAAGGATAATTCCGCTCTCAAAAAAATCACCTGTCACTTTTCTTTTCCCTTTTTTTGTGGTACAATGATAAAAATCAGATAGCCCTTATCGGGCAGAAGGAAGAACAATGAACATTTTATCAGCTCCTTTTATAAAAAAGATGGGTGAGATCACCGCAAACATGTACCGTCTCGGCTGGAATGAGCGCAACGGCGGCAATATCAGCGTGCTTTTAGAGGAAGAAGAGGTTCAGAAGTATCTGGACACCTCAAACGTGATCCGCACCATTCCCACCGGATTTGACGCCTCCCCCCTTTGCGGAAAGTATTTCCTCGTCACCGGCACGGGCAAGTATTTCCGTCACATTGAAGCGGAGCCCGAAAGGACCCTCGGCATCCTCCGCATTGCAAGCGACGGCACCACAGCCGAGCTTTTATGGGGCTACTCCGACAGCGGCAAATTCACAAGCGAATTCCCCGCTCACATGATGAGCCACATCGCACGCCTCGCTATCGACCCCGACAACCGCGTTATCATGCACTGCCACCCCACGAACACCGTGTCCCTGGGCTTCGTGCTTGAAATGACCGACAAAACCATCACTCACGAGCTTTGGCAGATGTGCTCCGAGTGCATCGTTGTGTTCCCCGACGGCATCGGCGTTCTCCCCTGGATGCCCTGCGGCACCAACGAGATCGGCATTGCCACTGCTGAAAAGATGAATGAATACCGCACCGTTTTCTGGGGACTGCACGGCATCTACTGCGCAGGCAAGGATATGGACGAGGCCTTCGGTCTCGTTGAGACGGTGGAAAAAGCGGCTGAGCTTTATATGAAGGTGGCACACCTTCCCCGCGTGAACACCATCACCGACGACCAGCTTCGCCAGCTTGCAAAGCTTTTCGGCGTTACCTACAGAGAGGATTTCCTCAGCTGAGGCTCATAAAGAAAAAAACGGCAGAGGATCGTTTCCTCTGCCGTCTTTTTGTGCAGGAGAGATGCGGGCAGACGGCGGCTTTTTTTCCGCAGCCAAGTTTTCGTCAAAGGTTTTTCAAAAATTCGTTTACTAACCCCGTCGGATATGGTAAAATTATAAGAGGGTCTCCCCCTCACGAACAACGAAAGGCACGGTACACCTTTATGTCTAAGATATTAGCTTACACCCGCGAAGCAAAAGCGCAGAATATTTATTCCACAAAGCTGGCGGCAAGTCTCCATCTGGCTCTCGACACGGGCGACGGATTCTTCCCCCTTAACCATAACTACGGCATCCTCTTTGCACGCGCCGCCGAAAATGAAAACGGCACCATTGCGGCAAAGAGCCTTGACAAGCCCTTCATTTACAGAAAGCACACGGGCGGCTTCGGTGTCGTTGCCATTTCTCTCCGTGCCGAAATGACTGAAAACTTTCCCGACGAGTCCCGTCGCGGATGCATCATTTTCTTCTCCTCCCCCGACCTTGTGCACTACACCGAGGACGGAATGATCAAGCTTTCCGAGTCCTATATCGAAGACGTTGCCTGCGAGCCCGTCCCCGGCGGATACGTCCTTCGCTGGCTTGACGCTGACGGCTGGAACGCAGTTAAGTGCGAGTCTCTTTTGGCAGGCGAAGAGGTCCTTCACGGCGAGGCGCCCGTTTACGAAACGGCATCTCCCGAAAACATCGAGGGCATCATCCCGAGAAACGTTATCGAGCTCACAGAGGCTGAGGCCGATTATCTTTATAAAAAGCTCACCGTTGCGAAGAACACCTCCATCGACGTACCCGAGGCTATCACTGTCAGAAGCCGCGAGGAGCTTTACGCCACCCGCGTTATCGCTCACTACAGCGACGGCACCACCGCAAAGAAGCGCATCGACTGGTATGACGGAGACGTTGACTACTCCCGCCCCGGCACATACACCGTGAAGGGACGCATCCATCAGGACCGCTACGAATTCCCCATGGCATGGCACCGTGCAGACCCCTGCATCGGCCGCTGGAACGGTAAGTACTACTTCATCGCCACAAACGACCGCGACGGAAACAATTCCCTCTACATCCGCGAATCCGACACTATCCCCGGTCTCGTTACCGCTCAGGAGATCAAGATCCTCGACACCACCATGTATCCCCACATGAAGGGTCTGCTCTGGGCTCCCGAATTCCACGAGATCAAGGGCGAGCTTTACATATTCCACGCGGCAACACCCGACGGCTTCTTTAAGGAGCGCTGCCACATTATGAAGCTCCGTCACGGCGGCAACCCCATGGTAGCCTCCGACTGGGAGGAATCCCGTCTCGTTCTGAAGGCGGACGGCACTCCCCTTTACACTCTCGGCATCACCCTCGATATGACGGAATTTGAGATCGACGGCCACTACTACGTTATGTGGTCTCAGCGCCGCTTTGAGCCCTGCGACTACGGCGCTTGGCTCTATCTTGCGGAGATCGACCCTGACGAGCCCTGGCGTCTTATCACGGAGCCCGTTGCCATTTCCCGTCCCGACTACGGCTGGGCAAACAACGTTACCTTCGTTGACGAGGGTCCCTTCCCGCTTCTGACTGAAAAGAAGATCATCGTCACCTATTCCGCCGCTATGATAGACGAGACCTACGTTGTCGCAATGCTTTCTGCGGAATACGGCTCCGACCTGCACGATCCCAAGTCCTGGACTAAGATTAACTATCCTCTTATGTCCTCCGCCACCGCAAGAGGCGAGTTCGGCACGGGACACAACGCCTACGTTATCGACGACGAGGGCGACATCTGGAACAGCTATCACGGCCGTCCCGGCGTTCACATGCCCCGCAGCTCCGGCATCCGCCGCGTTCACTTCGACATCGACGGCGACCCCGTTCTCGGTCTCACCGAGGAGCTGGACCTTGCCCCCGAGCTTACGAACGTGGAAGTTACAGTAACTGTTAAATAAAAAAGAAAGAATAAATCGAGGTACATTATGATCTACAACGCACCGCTGGTTCCCCAGAGAGCCGACCCTTACGTTTACCGCCACACCGACGGTTACTACTATTTCACGGGCTCAGTTCCCGCTTACGACTGCATCGAGCTTCGCCGCTCCAAGACCATTAACGGCCTCACCGATGCTGAGACCGCTATCGTCTGGAGAAAGCACGATTCCGGCATTATGTCCAAGCACATCTGGGCTCCCGAAATGCACTTCCTCGACGGAAAATTCTACATCTACTTCGCAGCAGGCGAGGCTGAGGATATCTGGAAGATCCGCCCCTACGTTCTTGAATGTCAGGGCGACGACCCCATGAAGGACGAATGGCGCGAGCTTGGCAAGATCCAGCGCGCAGACGGAGACAGAGTTTCCTTCACCGGCTTCTCTCTCGACGCCACCGTTTTCGAATATGATGGCGAGCGCTACTACATCTGGGCTGAAAAGACCTCCTTCGGCAACGGTCACCTTGCCTCCAACCTCTACATCGCAAAGATGGAGACTCCCTGGAAGCTGAAGACCCACGGAATGCTCCTCACCACTCCCGACTACGACTGGGAGCGCATCGGCCACTGGGTAGACGAGGGTCCCGCCGTTCTCATCAAAAACGGCAAGATCTTTGTGACCTTCTCCTCCTCCGCCACCGGCGCGTGCTACTGCATGGGCATGATGGAGGCAGAATGCGGCTCCGACCTTCTCGACCGCAACAGCTGGCGTAAGTCCCGCTATCCCGTTCTTGAAACGGATGCGGAGCTTGGCGTTTTCGGCCCCGGACACAACTCCTTCACCGTTGCTGAAGATGGAGAGACCACTCTCTGCATCTATCACGCACGCCCCTACGAAAAGATCGTGGGCGATCCCCTCTACGACCCCAACCGTCACGCACACGTGATGGAGGTCTCCTTCGGCGAAGACGGCAGACCCGTTTTTGAATACAAGAAATAAGATATGTCCAATCACTCCGCGGACTTCGTCCGCAGATATAATGAAATGAAGCGCCGTCTTTTCGACCGCGTTTACGAAAATCTTAATGCTATGCAGCGCGAAGCGGTAACGACAGTGTCGGGACCGCTTCTCGTTCTCGCAGGTGCAGGCAGCGGCAAAACCACCGTCCTCGTCAAGAGGATCGTTCACATCATCAAGTACGGCGATGCTTACGCATCAAGCTTCGTGCCTGCAGATGCTGACGAGGCTGCGCTTCTGCGCTACGAATACGCTCTTACGGCTATGACTCCGGCTGAGATCGAGGAGTACGTGCTTCCCGATTTCAAGCACAGCCCCTGCCCTCCGTGGGCGATGCTTGCCATCACCTTCACGAACAAGGCGGCAGGCGAGATCAAGAGCCGTCTTGCGGCTGCTCTCGGCGCTGCTGAGGGCGAAAAAAGCCCCGCAGATGAGATCTGGGCGGGCACCTTCCACTCCATCTGTATGCGCATCCTTCGCCGTCACGGCGAGCTTGTGGGCCTGCGCTCCGGCTTCACCGTTTACGACACCGACGACGCCAAGCGCGTGATCTCCGACTGCATGAAGACTCTGAACGTTGACGAAAAGACGCTCCCCATCAAAACGGTGATGAACACCATCTCCCGCTCCAAGGACCGTCTTCTCACGCCGGAAAAGTTTGCGGCAACGACGGGCGGCGACTTCCGCGCCGACAAGATCGCGGGCATTTACCGCATGTATCAGCAGCGGCTCCGCGAGTCAAACGCCGTCGACTTCGACGATATCGTGCTTCTCACCGTGGAGCTGCTCCGCGAAAACGAGGACGTGCGCGACTACTACCGCCGCCGCTTCCGCTACGTTTCCGTTGACGAATATCAGGACACGAACCACGCGCAGTTTATCCTGACGGCGCTTCTCACGGGCGAGCACAACAATCTCATGGTCGTTGGCGACGACGACCAGAGCATATACCGCTTCCGCGGTGCCACCATCGAAAACATTCTGGGCTTCGACCGTGAATACGGCAACGTTACCGTTATCAAGCTTGAGGAGAATTACCGCTCCACAAAGACTATCCTGAACGCGGCAAACGCCGTGATCTCAAACAACCGCGGCAGAAAGGGCAAGACCCTCTGGACTGCGGGCGACGCGGGCTCGAAGATCCTTCTTCGGGAGCTTCCCGACCAGAACGAGGAGGCAAGGTTCATCATAAACAGGATCGAAAATCTCGTTGCCGCAGGCGCCAGATACAAGGATTTCGCGATCCTTTACAGAATGAACGCGCAGTCCTCCCCCATAGAAACGGCTATGGCGAAATCGGGCATTCCCTACCGCCTTCTGGGTGGTCTGCGCTTCTACGACCGCAAGGAGGTCAAGGACGTTATTGCGTATCTTTGCCTGCTTGTGAATTCCGACGACGGAGTTCGTCTGAAGCGCATTATAAACGAGCCCAAGCGAAAGATAGGCGCCTCCGCCATGGCTGCCGTGGAGCAGATCGCGCTGGTGGAGGGCACCTCCCTTTATAACGTTGTGAAAAATGCGGGGGGCTACATTGCCCTTGCCCGCACCGCCGGCGCCTTTGCCGAGTTCGTGCGCATTATCGAAACGCTGCGGGAGTTTGCTGCAAACGCCACCGTTGCGGAGACTATTGAGCGCACCGTTGAGCTGACGGGCTACCGCGAGATGCTGGTGGCAGGCGGTGAGGCGGAAAAGGAGCGCGTGGCAAACGTTGACCAGCTTATTGCAAACGCGTACGAATACGACAAGACCGAGGACGCTTCCCTTCAGGGCTTCCTTGAGGAGGTGGCGCTGGTTTCCGAGGTGGACCGCTACGACGAGGATGCCGACGCCGTTGTGCTGATGACGGTACACGGCTCAAAGGGGCTTGAATTCCCCACCGTTTTCCTTCCCGGCATGGAGGAGGGGCTTTTCCCCGGCATGCAGTCCGCCACCGACGACTCCGAGCTTGAGGAGGAGCGCCGGCTTGCATACGTTGCCATTACGAGAGCGAAAAAGTCGCTCATTATCACGAGAGCCCACTCACGCATGCTCTACGGACAGACGAGATATAATCCGCCCTCCCGTTTCATCGGTGAGATACCCGAGGAGCTGCTGGATGCCGACACGGTGCGCTACGCACCGAAGCAGGGCGAGCGCAGGATCGAATCCTTTGCTCAGCCTGCCGCTCCCCGCTTCCGCGACGGAGCAGGTGTGAAGCCTGCGTCCATCGCTGCCAAGCCCTCCGCGCCCGCGGAGACCTTCAAGCCCGGCGACGTGGTGCTTCACCGCACCTTCGGACGAGGCGAGGTCATTTCCTCGAAGCTTATGGGCGGCGACACTATGTATGAGATCATTTTTGATAACGTTGGCACGAAAAAGCTTATGGCATCATTTGCGAAATTAAAGAGAGGGGAATGATTCCCCTCTCTTTTTTCATGCCCCGAAAGGGGGGGATGAAAAACAAAGAAAACGTTATTGCAGGACGTGGGCGGCACAAAGTCCGCAGGGCGTGGGCGGCACAAAGTCCGCAGGACGTGTGCTTTACCCAATTCCTTTTCAGCGAAAAACAAAAAGCAGAGGCTTTTTTCAAAGTCCTCTGCTTTTGTTTTTTTGCGGTATCCGCGCAGTGTCAAAGCTTTGCGCGGCGAAGCGCTGCTACAACGATAGGCGCAACTATCGCGGCAGCAATGATATTGGGGATCATGTAAAGTCCGTTATAAAGGAAGGAATAAATGAACGGGGTCGTCATGGGGAGCCCCATGTATTCCTCCGGCATCCACTGCGCGTACACGGTGACACCGGAAACGTAATGGACGGCAAAACGTGCAAGTCCGCCGATGATAACGCCGAGAACGGTTCTCTTTGTTGTCACAGCGATGCCCGCGGCGCCCAGCATTGCAAGGGCGGCAAGGCCTGTAACGGCGTAGGCGCCCGAATAGTCGAAGAGTATCGACACCCAAGAGATGGCGAAGCCGTTGGAAAGGAAGTATTTCAGCGTTCCGAAGGCAAAGCCCGCTGTGATGCCGTGGGCGAGTCCGTGGCGCAAAGCAAAGACGAACAGCGGCACCATAACAAGGTCAAATGATCCGCCCTGTATTCCCAGGGGAATATCCACGTAGGACAGTGCCAGGGCAAGGGCGATGGAGATGCCTCCCTCAGCGAGAGAGACGAGTGTTTTTCTTGTTCTTGTTTTTGTTTCCATTTTGGTACTCCTATGAAAAAATCGTTTTCCCTCTCCGTCCGGATTCGGTTCGGGAACGCTTTCTTCGGGTCCTTTTTGCGAAACAGACGTGTTAACATAGCCTTTCGCGCCAAAGACTATATTATTCACGCGCACTCCGTTAAAAATAAAACGGAGCGCACCGTGGAAGAGCGCTCCGTTCTTGATCAAACGTTTTAGCGTATATTTTCCTACGGCGGCATTATCCGCATCAGGTATAAGGGTCCGACGGGTCATCCCGTCATCTCAGCCGCGTGCACGCAGCACCCCGATATAAAGCTTACGTCGATATTATAGCGTGTAGGGAGAATTTTGTCAATAGAATTTTAGCGATGAACGATATACAAAAGCGCATTGGCACCGCCTAACAAAATATCATCATCCTCCGTGAAACAGATCTCATCTATTCCCGTGCCGTAGTCCCACGTGCAATAATTGAGAATAACGTACTCCTCGGTCGTTTCGCTTTCTATATCCACCACTGTCAGGACGTTATATCCCAGAGCTCCGTCGCGGCTTCCGTCCACGTATGCAAACAGCGTACCGTCGCTGTTGAATGCGCAGTACTCGTTATAGTATGCGTTGCTCACCTGCCAGCTCAAAAAGTTCACCGAGAGCCCCTTATACGCGTCAAGATAAGGCGAA
>JAZMZX010000038.1:0-19899 GCA_045586225.1 Eubacteriales bacterium | reverse complement strand
CGGAGCAAGCACGAAAAGCACGATAACTCCGCCCTCTGTACTTGTGAGCTAAAGATAGCCCGCGATCACGGAAAATACCGCAGCGATGATATATCTTATGTCAACGTAGAAGGAGAGAAGGCCAAGTATCATTCCCGAAAGCATAGCAGCCTCGCTCTTACGGTACACAGGGCGCTTCAGCGCCGCTGCCTCCCGTCTGAATCCGAGAACGTCAAAGGCTATAAAAGCTCCCACGCTGCTTTCCAGCACTCCTTCGGCAAGCGTCTTTTTTGAAAGAAGCAGCGGAAGTGCCGCAAGCATAATCACCACTGCTGTGATAAGGGCGTCGAGATCCGCCACAAGGGTGGATGCCACCGCCTTAATAACGAAGGCGAGAACGGAATAGAAGCCAAGGGAGAAAAGGAAGGTGCCGTATGCCTTCAGCGTCACTCCGGGCAAAGCATTCACAAAGCCGGAAACAAGGCGAAGGATAACGCTTCGCTCTGCGGAGCGGGAAACGGTCCTTCTCACGAAGGCGGCAGCCTTGGAATAGCGGGCACGGGAGAAGAGCGCGGAAACACCGCTTCTTTCCCACCTGCGGGAAAGAGCCTCGTAAGAAGTGAAAACATATTCAAATATACCGGTCTTCTGCGGAGCCTCGCGTTTTTCGCTGTCCCGCCTCAAAGCGCTGTTCATGATTCCACCTCCTTACTTTAAGCTTAAGATCAGTTTTTCTCGAGAAGATCGGGACGGCGCTTCTCCGTTTCGGCAAGTGCCCTCTCCCGTCTCCATTTTTCTATATTGCCGTGATGTCCCGAAAGAAGGACGTCGGGCACAGCCACGCCCTTATATACAGGGGGGCGTGTGTATTGCGGATATTCCAGAAGTCCGTTTTCAAGGCTTTCCGATTCGTAGCATTCAGGTGCCGCCAGCACACCGTCCACAAGCCTTGAAACGGCATCCACCACGATGCAGGCGGGTATCTCGCCTCCCGTGAGCACGTAATCGCCCACGGAAACGTATTCGTCAACGATAAGGTCGAGCGCTCGCTGGTCGATGCCCTCGTAGTGACCGCAAAGGATGATAACAGCATCGTAGGAGAGAAGCTCGCGGGCTTTTTCCTGTGTGAATACAGCCCCCTTCGGGGACATATAAAGGGTGCGCACCCTTGCTCCCTCGGGCACGGTGCTCACCACCGCCTCGTGGCAGTCGCAAACGGGCTGAGGCATCATAAGCATACCCTTGCCTCCGCCGTAGGGCGTATCGTCGACACGGCGATGCTTATCCGCCGTGTAATCTCTTATGTTATACGTGTTCACCTCTATGTGCCCCGCCGCCTGGGCTCTGCCAGTGATGCTGGCATCCAGCACCGAGCGGACCATTTCGGGGAAGAGTGTCATTATGTCGAATCTCATATCAGTCAAACATTCCGGGAATGGGGCGCACGTATATGGCGTCCTCCGCCATTTCAGCAACAAATTCGGGCACTGCAGGCATCATTCTCTCGCCGTCGGCAGTGTCGATAACGTATATATCGGAGGCGCCGCAGTTAATAACGTTCCTGAGGGTGCCGATATTCTCTTTTGTATCTGCGTGGATGATGGGAAGACCAAGCAGGTCTGCAATGAATCTGTCGCCTTCCATAAGGAATTTTGCAAGCTCCCGGCGTTCCGCGTAAAGAGGCGTGCCCTTCAGCGCAATAGCGGCCTCCACTGTGTCAACACCCTCGAGAGTGAGCAAAACGAAGCCCTTCTGCAGGGATGCTGCCTTGATATCGAATCTGCGCTTACCTTCGCTGTCACCGTATACGGCAGGGAGAGACGCAAGTATCTCGGGGCTGTCGCAATCGGACCTTGCCTTGACGACACCGCGCACGCCGTGTGTATTTATGATCTCTCCGCAGGGGAGATATGGAGATTTTTTCATCGATCCTGTGTTTTCCTTTTGAACATATACTTATCTACCATAAATTGTACCACAAAACCGTCTCTTTTACAAGAGGGATTCCGCATAAGAATAAGGGGTGCCCGCGGCACCCCTTTTCTTATATGCTTTTCTTATTTCTTGAAAAAGATCTCCATGGATCGGTAAATATCGTAATGCACCGCCTCGGAATTATGCATGCCTCCGGGGATCGTCATAAAATCGTAGTTTTCACCCCGGCGAAGATACGAAGACTCAGCCTCCGCTCTTTCCATTATGTCGATATGCTCGGGGTAGGCAATGTCGAGGTCACCGTTGCAGCAGAAAAGATACGAAAGCGGATAATCCTTCTCCATCTTCCCGAGAGTATCAAGGATGCGGTTTTTTTCATATTCCCTGTCCGCCCCGCGTCCGCCGCAGCCGGAGAAGGGACCGAACCACGAAAAGATATCGTAACAATTATGCAGCGCGGCGCGGTACGTGGTCATTGAGCCCATGGAAAAGCCGGCGAACGAGCGGTGAGTTCTTGTGGCTCTGAGATTCTCAAGGGAAACGTCGCCGCAGGCGTAGGTGGAATATTTCCCCTCCACGGCAGGCACAAGATCGTTTTTCAGCTCAGAGGCAAAAAACTCCGTCATTGCGGAGGGGTCTCCCGATATGCTTCTGTCCGCAGGGTAGAAGGTGGGGGTAACAACGATGGCAGGCTCCGCGTAGCCAAGGTCAAACATATTGTCGAAAAGCTCCACGGTGTGGGGAACGTTCACAAACCAGCAGTTCTCATCGTCTGAGCCGCCATGCATCAGATAGTAAACGTTATATTTCTTTTCGGTGCTGTATCCGTAGGGCAGGTACACGAGTGCGCGCTTGGGAAGAGGCCTCTTCTCATCGAGAAAATACGTTTTGCTTTCGTATAAAAGCTCCTCTATCACCCCGCGGCGGGCGGGCTTTGCAAAAAACTTCTCGGGCACTGTATATTCCTTCATGGCTCCACCTCAATTAAATTATTCCGCCGACCCGCAGGCTCGGTCACGTCGGCTATATATATTCTATCACATTTCATAGGCTCCGAAAAGACAATTTTGATCTTTTAGACGTACAGTTTTTGCGCTCTTTGCCTCCATATAAAAAATAACTCTATAATTCTAAAAATTTTAATATAAAACGAAAGCCCGCGTCAGCGGCTGTGATGATATAATAAAACCGTAAGGGCGTCACCGCCCACTAAAGATCGGAGGTCTTTTTTATGAACGTAATGGATCGCAAGGCATACCTTGAGAAGATCGAAAATACGATTAAAAACGGGCGCTTCAAGGATAATTGGGAATCCCTCGCTCAGTATGAAACACCCAAATGGTACAGAGACGCAAAGTTCGGCATCTTCATTCACTGGGGCGTTTACAGCGTACCCGCATACGGCTCCGAATGGTATTCAAGAAGTATGTACATTCAGGGCACCCGTGAATTCGAGCACCACGTGAAGACCTACGGCCCCCAGAAGGACTTCGGCTACAAGGATTTTATCCCTATGTTCAAGGCCGAAAAATTCAGCGCTGACGAATGGGCACAGCTCTTCGCCGACGCAGGCGCGAAATACGTCGTTCCCGTGGCAGAGCATCACGACGGCTTCCAGATGTACAAAAGCGACCTTTCCGAATGGAATGCGGCGGAAAAAGGGCCCTGCCGCGACGTTCTCGGCGAGCTTAAGGGTGCCGTTGAAGAAAGAGGTCTTCAGCTCTGCGCCTCCACCCACAGGATCGAGCACTGGTTCTTCATGGGTCACGGCAAGGAATTCGATTCCGACATAAAGGAGCCCCTTAAGTGCGGCGACTTTTACTGGCCCGCAATGCCCGAGCCTCACCACCACGACCTTTTCTCCGAGCCCACACCCAGCCGTGAATATCTTGAGGACTGGCTCCTCCGCTGCTGCGAGATAGTTGACCGCTATGCTCCGAAGCTTGTGTACTTCGACTGGTGGATACAGCACAGCGCCGCAAAGCCCTATCTGCAGAAATTCGCCGCATACTACTACAACCGTGCCGAGGAGATGGGATATAAGCCCGTTATAAACTATAAGCACGATGCCTTTGCCTTCGGCACAGCCACCGTTGACATTGAGCGCGGTCAGTTTGCAGACTGCAAGCCCTACTACTGGCAGACAGACACAGCCTGCGCACATAACTCCTGGTGCTACACAGAAAACAACCATTTCAAGAACCCCATCGCCATCATCCGCGATTTCGTTGACATCATAAGCAAAAACGGCGGTCTCCTTCTCAACGTGGGTCCCCGCGCCGACGGCACCATCACCGACGAGGATAAGAACATACTCCTCACCATCGGACGCTGGCTCAAGGCAAACAGCGAAGCCGTATACGGCTCCCTGCCCTGGCGCGTTTCCGCAGAAGGCCCCACCGAGATACCCGAGGGTCAGTTCACCGACGGAAGGAATAAGAACTTCACCTCCGAGGATATCAGATATACCTGCCGCGGCAATTCCATTTACGCATTCGTTCTGAATTATCCCGAATCCGGAGAGGTTGCACTTAAGTCCCTTGCAGACCGCGACGCATCCTCCAAGCCCTATTTCCACGGCATTATCAAAAACGTGTCCGTTCTGGGCTTCGACGAGACTCCCACATGGTCCCGCGACGGAGATGCTCTCCGCATCAAAACGAAAAACGTGGCAAGCGACGCTCCCGTTGTTTTCAAAATCGAAATTAACTAAAAAGCAAAAAGATCACGCGGTGGTGACACCGCGTGATCTTTTTCAGCTGCACATTCCGCGCAATCTAAAAATAACAAAGGTATTCAAAATATATGATAATGTATGCTTGTTGAAAGATCATTTCCCCGGATGTTATAATTAATTATAGAATAGAATCATTTTAAAGCAGGATCTCATTATCCTTGCTTGGGCTTGTTTTCCTCCCGATATTTTCTCGGCGAGCAGCCAAACTGAGTCCGGAATGCATTTGAAAAATAGTTGGGATCGGAAAATCCCGTCTGATAGCATATCTCCTTCACCGAAAGCTCCGTTGATTTTATGAGATTCGCCGCTGCCGAAAGTCTCATCTGACGCAGGTACGCGGAAAATCCCACTCCCACCACCTCGGTGAATTTGTGTGAAAAATACGCGCTTGAAAGGCCAACGTGCTTTGCCATCTCGTCGAGGCTTATGTCCTCGCGGTAGTGCTCCTTAACGTATATGATGGCAGATTTTATCATAGGATGGTCCACCGCAGGGCGGCTGATCTTTTCCATATCACGAATGATGGCGATGCAAAGATTTTCAAGGCGGTTTCTCACCTCGATCTCATACATTGCCCCCTTGCCCGCAAAGGCAAGCCTCAGCTCCTCGAATTTCCGCATCATATTATCGCAGTCCTCGTCGGTATACTGAATGGCGATGGGCACCGAATAAGAGTAGAGAAGCGATGCCACCTCGTCGTTTATGTACGAAAGGAAAAACTGAGCGTTATAAAAATCAAGATGCTCGTCTTCCTTCAGGGAATACGTGTGATAGTCTGCAGGCGTTGTGAGAAAGAGCGTGCCGCGGCAGGCCTTGTGAGAAACGTTGTTTATCTCGTATCGGCCTTCGCCGTCGATAATAAACTCAAGCTCGCAAAAGCTGTGGTAATGGATATTATTGTTGTAAAAATTACCGAAGTCGGTGTTTTCAATGGTAACGTAGGCATTGGACCTGTCGTTTTTCGTGGGCGTTTTCACAAGCTCAACGCCACCGTGTTTTCTTGGCATATAGATCACCTCGGCACCATTGTACACCAGTAAAACCGAAGAATCAATAATTTTTCTATAAATATTTTCTAGGAGGAATTTTATGAAAAACAAATTCATCGCACTTCTGCTTGCAGCAGTCCTGCTGCTTTCCATGATCGCCTGCGGCACTCCCGCCGACGGTGGAGAAGGCGAAGGCACGAAGGGCCCGGCAGATTCCGGCACAGGAACCGAAACGGCGGATCCCAATGCCGGAAAGACCAACCTTGAGATCGCTCTTGAAAACTGCGCAGGCGTGGATTTCGAGAAGGAAACTCTCAAGATCCTCTCTCCCAGCCCCGGAAAGCACTTCTACAACTGGAGCTCTGCCACCGAAAACGAGATCTTCTACGATGAGCCCTCGTCCGAAGCGCTCCCCAACGCGGTGTACAACCGCAATCTTAAGCTTGCCGATTCTATCGGCGTTGAGATCGAGCCTATTTTCGTTGGCGACACCGGCGACATCAACACCATCGTCACCCTGAACGACGCTGCAGGCGACAAGGAATACTACGACGTCATTCTCACCCGTCTCGATTACGCAGTCAACTTCGCCACCAGCGGAATGCTCCTCAACTTCTACGATATCGACACCATGAACCTTGAGAACGGCTGGTGGGATAAAGAGATCATCGACACCTTCACCATCGACGGCAACACTCTTTACACCCTCTCCGGCGATCTGAACTATTTCGACGACTATGCCGTTCAGGTCATGTTCTTCAACAAGGACATCTGCGAAAAGATCGGCTACGATAATCCCTACCAGAAGGTAAGAGACGGTGAATGGACCATCGATCTTATGTATGAAATGGCAAAGAAGGCTTCGTACGATGAAAACGGCAACGACGTTCTCGATCCCGGCGTTGACGTCTGCGGCATCGCCGACAACTACGACGCAGTTCCCCACTACATCTTCTGCTACGATCTCAAGATGAGTGAAACCGACGAGCACGGCGTGCCCAAGGTAGTTATGCCCAACGACATCAACACCGCCGTCCTCGATAAGATCTACACCATGTTCAGCGACACCAACGTCGTTTCCACCTCTGTGACCGCGTCCCACTTTATGCAGGACAAATGTCTCTTCTACGGCGAAATGCTGGGCGCTATCCCCAGCTTCCGCGAAATGGAGACCGACTTCGGTATTCTCCCCATGCCTAAGGGCGATCCCGCTATGACAAAATACCGCGCATACGTTTCCAACGGTTGGACCACCATTATCGCTATCCCCCGTTATTTTGATTACGCCGAAGCTGCCGAGATCGGTGCGATCCTCGAATGCATGTCTGCTGCATCCAAGGATCTTGTGACTCCCGCTCTCTACGATCAGCTCCTTGAATCCAAGTATATCAGAGATGAGGAATCCAAGGAAATGCTCACCTATATCCTCGATTCCAAGGTTTACGACTGGGCAGGCGACCTTTCCTGGGCGTCCAACCTTCGCGGCGCATACCAGAACGTTCTCACCAGCGGCCCCGCTTCCTTCACGACTGCCCTCAAGGCATACGAGAAGCAGCTCAACAAGGCGCTTGAAAAGCTTTACACAAATCTCACCGTCATCGATTGACGGTCATATCCCATATCCCGTCCGCAAAAGCGGGCGGGATATATTTTTATTTGAAAAATCGCATAACGGTCTTTACTGCTGCGATACCGTTGATATATAATTGACTTATAAAAAATGCGCCAAGGAGGCTTCACAATGCTTAACGTTGCCGTTGTAGGTACGGGAAATATAGCGCCCGCTCATATAGGTGCGCTTCTCACCTTCCCCGAAAGATGTAAGATCGTCGCCCTTTGCGACATATACCCCGAAAAAGCTCACGCAATGAAGGAGCGCTTCGGGCTTGACTGTCTCGTTTTCGACGATCACAAAAAAATGCTCGCTTCCGACCTGAAGATAGACGTGGTGCACGTTTGCACTCCACCCTATACACACGCAGAGATCGCCATCAACTCCATGAAGGCGAAGAAAAACGTTGTGGTGGAAAAGCCTATGGCAACCTGCCTTAAGGAATGCGATGAAATGCTGGCGGCTGAGGCTGAAAACTCCGTCACCATGTGCTGCATCGCCCAGAACCGATTCCGCGATCCCATAAGCAAGCTGAAGACCATCGTGGACAGCGGCAAGGCGGGCAAGCCCCTTATGGCGCACGTCAATTCCCTTTGGTGGCGCGGCCACTGCTACTATGATCTCTGGTGGCGCGGTCTTTGGGAAAAGGAGGGCGGCGGATGCACTCTCAACCACGCCGTTCACCACATCGATATGATAAACTGGTTCCGCGGAGAGCTTCCCCTTGAGGTCACCTCCGTTCTTTCAAACGTTGCCCACGATAATGCGGAGATAGAGGACCTTTCCTTCTCCGTGCTCCGCTATAAGGACGGCTTTATGGCAGAGATAACCGCCTCCGTCGTTCACCACGGCGAGGAGCAGGGTCTTGTGTTCCAGTGCGAGCGCGCCAAGCTTGAGACCCCGTGGGACGTATACGCATCCGCGTCCCTTTCCAACGGATTCCCCCGCCGCGACGAGGAGCTCGAGGCTCAGCTCCGCGCCGATTACGACGCGATCGCTCCCCTCCCCTACGAGGGTCACACCGGCGAGATAGATAACTTTATGTCTGCCCTTGAAAAGGGCTCCCGCCCCATGATCACGGGCGAGGACGGCAGACGCACCGTTGAGCTTATCACCGCCATATACAAATCCGGCTCGAAGAAGCAGACGGTAACGCTCCCCATCGGAAAGGACGACGAATTCTACAGCTTCGAAGGTCTTCTCGCAAATGCACCCCGCTTCTATAAAAAGACCGCCTCCGTGGAGAATTTCTCAAACGGAGAGATAACCCTCGGAAATTACAAGAAATAAGGGAGATTTACAGTATGGCACACATGGACGGAATGAACTACGTACCCGAAGGATTCCCTCAGCCTGTGGTGAAGCCCGGTGAATTCATCATCGCCGCCATCGGCATGGACCACGGACACATATACGGAATGGTTGGCAGCCTTCTCGATGCAGGCGCCACCATCAAATGGGCATATGACCCCGACCCCAAAAAGCTTGAAGCCTTCCTTCGCCGCTATCCCCAGGCCAAGGCCGCACGCTCCGAGGAGGAGGTGCTTTCCGACAAGGAGGTCAGGCTCGTTGCAGCCGCCTGTGTCACGTCGGAGCGCGCCGCTCTCGGCATCCGCGTAATGCGCGCAGGCAAGGACTATTTTGTTGATAAAGCGCCTCTGACGTCCCTTGCCCAGCTTGAGGAGGTGCGCCGTACCGTCAGCGAAACGGGCCGAAAATACGCCGTTTGCTACAGCGAGCGCCTTCAGAACGAGGCCGCCATCTATGCCGGCAATCTCATTGAGGCGGGCGCCATCGGCAAGGTGGTGCAGGTGCTTGGCATGGGCCCCCACAGACTCAATGCCCCCTCCCGCCCCGATTGGTTCTTCATCAAGGAAAAATACGGCGGCATCCTCTGCGACATCGGAAGCCATCAGATAGAGCAGTTCCTCTTTTACACGAAATCAAAGTCTGCCACTATCGTTAACGCGAAGATAGGCAACTATAACCACCCCGAGTATCCCGAGCTTGACGACTTCGGCGACGCCACCCTTATCGGTGACAGCGGCGCCACGGGATACTTCCGTGTGGACTGGTTCACCCCCGACGGGCTCGGCACGTGGGGCGACGGAAGGACCTTCATTCTCGGCACAGACGGCTATATCGAACTTCGCAAATACATAGACGTTGCAAGATCGGGCGGCGGAAGCAACCTTTACCTCGTTGACAAAAAGGGCGAGCATTACATCAACGCTCACGGCACCGTCGGCTTCCCCTATTTCGGAAAGCTTATTCTCGACTGCATCAACCGCACCGAAAACGCAATGACCCAGGAGCACGCGCTTTTGGCGGCTGAGCTTTGCGTCCGCGCACAGCTTTCCGCACGCGAAATCACCGGCAGAAATATATAATCGAAAGCGAAGCACACGTCCATCACAGGGCGTGTGCTTTATTTATAAAAATATATGTACTAATCAAAAAATATGTGCGGATTTTATGTTTGCCACAAATCCTATTGTTATTTATAATTATTGTATAAAGTGTATTATCATACGATTTTGTTAAAAAAACATCTTTCCGGAGGACTGTATGAAAAAAAGACTGTTATCCTTTATGCTCGCCCTCGCCTCGGTAACGTCGCTTGCGGCTTGTTCTGCCAACGGCGGCGCAGGCACCGGAACAAACACAGAAACAGAAACGGATATCTCAACCGAAACCGAAACCCAAACCGACAGCGACGACAAGGAGTCCCCCACCGAAATGATCGAATACACAACAAAGAATCTCTCCGAATATTCGGTTCCCGAATGGTATCGCGATGCCAAATTCGGCATTTTCATTCACTACGGCGTATATTCCGTCCCCGCATTCGGCGACGAATGGTACGGTCACTGGATGTACATTAAGGGAAGCCGCAGCTACGGAAACAGCGACATATACAGCCATCACCTCTCAAAATACAAGGGAGCCGCAAAATTCGGATACAAGGATTTCATTCCCGAATTTGAATCTATCCTGAAAACCTATAAAGAAAACGATATGGCAGAAGAATGGGCAGAGCTTTTCGCCGCCGCAGGCGCGAAATACGTTATGCCCGTCGGTATACATCACGACTCATACGCTCTTTACGACTCCGATATTCAAACAACGTACAACTCCGTTAACGGCGCAGGCGTTGACTACGTCGGCGACCTGCAGAAGGCCGTCACCTCACTCGGTATGAAGTTTGGCATTTCGAACCACTTCGCCGAAAACGACTGGTTCTTTGACGACGCTCACGGTGCGGGCACAGACCTAGCTGAAAAGAATGCTGACGGCTCGCTCGTTTACGGTGAACTGTACGGTGACGGACAGAACAAATCCTCCGCACACATCCACAAGTGGTACGATATTTCAATGGAAATCATCAACAAATACCACCCCGACCTGATATACTACGATTTCGACCTCGTAGGCGAAGCCTTCAACCGTTACAGCGACGCCAACCGCTATCTGATGCTTGCTGAGTATTACAATCAGGCGCAGACCTATAACCCCGACGGCGTCATCTGCTGCAACAAGAACGGAGCATTCACAACGTCCGAAGCTATTCTTAATAAAGAACGTTCTTCCCTCTCCGCCATCAGCGCAGTACCGTGGCAGACAGACACCTCCATCGGTCTCAAATCATGGTGCTATACAAAAGACGACGTTTACCGCAGCGGTGAAGAATTCATCGGCGCTCTCGTCGATATCGTTTCCAAGAACGGCAACCTTCTTTTAAACGTAGGTCCCCGTGCCGACGGTACTATTCCCGACGAAGCGCGTGACGCACTTCTCACAATAGGAAATTGGCTCTCCACGTACGGCGACGCCATCTACGCGACGCGTCCGTGGCTCGTTTACGGCGAAGGCTCAACGAGCAACACAGGCGACAGCTTCACGTATAAGTACTCCGATATAAGATTCACACGCAGCAAGGATGCCTCCACCCTTTACGCAACGGCGCTTGCCGCCCCCAAACGCAGCGAAATGGTCATAAAAACGCTGAAGGCGGGAAACTGGGACGCATCGACTCTCAAATCGGTATCGCTCATTAACGGTAGTAAACGCACAGCTCTTTCGTGGGAACAGACCGAAAAGGGACTCGAAGTAACACTTCCCGATGGAATTGACGGTCCTTACTCCGTTGAGCTTTCCTTCACCGATAACACTATCCCGCCTATCGCGCTCGACTCTTCCGCAGAAAATCTCGCGATCAATTACCACAAAGCCGAAAACGTGACTCACGGTGAATCCGCCACAGACGGCGGAGAGACCGTGATCGCGCAGGACGGCTCTTACACGATGAATTACGTGTCTTTCGGAGATAAGCGTTACGGAAGCATTAATATGACCGTATCTCCCAAATCCGAAGGAAGCATAACAGTAAAAGACGGCGTCACCGACGAAATCATTGCCGAGGTCACGTTCAGCTCCGTTTCGTCGAAAAACGACCGCACCGTTTCCGCGGCCGTTACCGGCTCTCCTTCCGACAACGTCGTTTTAAAATTTGAATTTACGGGCAACATCGAGTTGTCATCGTATCGCTTCGTTGAAAAACGCGCCGTTGGCACCGTCATCGACGCATCGGTATTCGATGGTAAAAACGGCGCCGTTCAGGCTGAACCCACCTCGGACCCCGAAGGCGGCGGAAACAGTCTCGGATACGTTGGAGCCGGCAACTGGGTTCTTTACCGCAGCGTTGATTTCGGAGATAACTGCAAGCAGCTTATGGTGCGCGCAGGCGGCGCAAACAAAAAATTCGAGGTCTACATCGATGAGATCAAACCTGCGAATCTCATTGCCTCCGGTGCGGTCACTACAAGCGGATATAACGACTATAAAACGATGTCCGTTCTGATCGAAGGCGTCACGGGTGAACACGACGTATATTTCGTATTCGTGAACGATGCGATCAACCTGAACTGGCTGCTCTTCTCCGAGGAAGAATATGATGACCCCACAGACCACCACTCCGAGCCCCGTCCCGTTGGCACGAAAATCGAAGCGGAAACCTTCGACGAAAAGCACGGCTCCGTAATAGCGGAAAACATCGCAGACGGAAGCATCGGAATGAATCTCGGATATGTATCCGTCGGTGACTGGGTATCGTATACACATACCGTACTCGACGGTGCAACCTCCGTCACAGCCCGTCTTGCAGGTATGGGAGGCACAGTTGAGCTTCGACTCGACTCTCCTACAGGTAAGCTGATAGCCTCTTTCAAAAACATCAACACGGGTGCGTGGGCTTCTTATAAGGAGTTCACCGCCGACCTCTCCGACGTTTCCGGTGAGCACACACTCTACATTGTATTCAAGGTTTCATCGTCAAACGTTGACTATATAAGATTTGACTGAGCGCAATAAAAAAAGCGAAAAGCCTTACGGCTTTTCGCTTTTTTATTTAAGATATTCCATCACGCCGAAAAGGCTTTCCTCAACGGAAAGGACGATCTCCTTCACTTCCCCGTCGGGCTGCCACATATCGGGCACCATGATAACTCCGCATCCGGCTCCGTGAGCAGACAAAATTCCGTTTTTGCCATCCTCAAGGGCAATGCAGTCTGCAGGGTCCTCGCCGAGAGCCTCGCAGGCAAGGCGGTAAATATCGGGGGCAGGCTTTGACCTTTCCACCATGTCTCCCGTGACGACCTCATCGAAGTATTTCAAAACGTCGATGGCGGCAAGCTGAGACGTTACGCTTTTTGTGCTTGAAGAGGAAGCAACAGCAAGCTTATACCCCCTCTCCTTCAGAAAATCAAGAAGCTCTCGGAGACCCGGTTTTACGGGAACTCCCTTTTCCTCGAAAAAGCGGGCAAAAAATTCGTTGCGATATGCCTTGAACTCATCCGCCTTGTATCTTTCTCCGAACTCTGCCACCCAGATGGGCTGGGTCGCCGCCCAGGTGAGCCCTATCATGCGGTCGTTCATGTATCCCGCAGGACCGATACCTGTCATCTCACCTGCATAGTCAAAGGCCAAAACGGAAAGGCGCTCCGTATCCAGCATAAGACCGTCCATATCGAATATCACAGCCTTCATTACTTCTTTACCTCTTTATAAATGCATTCCACAAGGCTGAGCGAAAGGCAGAGCCCGAAAACCGAAAAGCACGCAAAAACAAGCTTCGGCATATCTCCCGCCACAAATCCCATGGAGCGGTTGAAGATATTCGTTATCGCAAGCACCAGCGTCAGCACCGCTATTACGATAACTCCGTGGGGAATGATAACGGACGGGAGCCATCCGCCTTCTCCGCGGAAGGAATACACTATGCGAAGGATCGCAGCAGCCACTGCAAAAGCCGAATACACGATCATTATCGTGCCCGTGTCAACGGAATTAACGTAAAGGGAGGAGGGGTATGCCGCATCTGCGAAAAGAAGAAGCAGAAGTGCCACCGAAAGCACAAGAGTTGCGTGAGCAATGATGTTATGTAAGATCTGCTTCATATCACTCATTTTCCACCTCGCCAACGGCAATTATGTCGTATATCTCGCGGGGCTCCTGATTGGGATCCTCTGCCCTTTCGTAGTCCTGACGGATGATCTCGCCGTCGTAGTAGGCAAAGGCAGAGTCACCGCCGTCAAGATTATATGCGAGAGCAACACCGAGCTTTTCGTACACCTTCGCAAGGTCGGGAAGCCTCATCCCCTTGAAATACTCAAGCTCTCCCTCGTACATAAGATCCACGCGTCCTTCAACAACGATGAAAACGTAGTGACCCGGCTCATAGTATCCGATGGAGGAGCGGGGATTGCGGGACGTTATGTCGCTGTATTCGTCGAAGGATTCGTACGCCTTGCCCTTACCGTCGAGGAACGAGGGGCCAAAGTCCCACACCTGATAAACGTCTTTCCCGTCGAAATAATCCTTGCTGTATTCGCGAGGAGACACTATCTCCATCGTTCCGTCCCTATAAAGCACGCAGATATCGCTTCCGATGCGGTCACTTTCCACCAGCACCTTTCCGTTTCTCACGGCAACTTCGGCGCTGTTGCCCCAGAAATCACCGCTGACGGCTCCGATGGGATCGTCAGCCACGTCGATAAGCTCCGTGAAGGGGCGGCGAGTGTCGCTTGCCACTGCAAAAAGATTTTCTGTATTGCGCACATAAACGTCATAAATGAAATATTTCGCCACGTAATCGTCAACGGGCTCCGTCACCTCTGTGACTGTCATATATATATCGTGGCTGCGGTAGTATCCGTCGCCCTTGTCAACGACACCCTCCTCGACAAAAACGTCCGGCAGCGTGCCGCCGAAGTCTCCCTCGTCAGCAACGTCTTCGTTGCCTCCGTTGCCTCCGTCTTCGCTTTCGCCTTCGGTTTCCTTATCTTTATCGTCTTCGTCCTTGTCGAGCTCATCCTTGCCAACGATGCCGATACCGCCATCATCGGAGGTGTCCGACATCCGCTTCACGTGATGGTGCCACGCAAATGAAAGCAGGAGCACCGCCAAAAGCAGAATATCGCACAGCACGGAGATGAGTATATATCGAAGTTTGCCGTTCATAAGTCGATCTCCTTTCGGTTCTTCCGCCTTTATTTTATCATCTTGCCCGCTTTACTTCAAGAAAATTTATAAGTGTTTACATTTTTCGTGCTATTATGCAGTCCATGCACGGAAAATTGCCTTTTCGGGGTTTACAAATCCGCCCCTTTTGTATATAATATATTGAAGATTAATATTATTACGACTGTGATCGGAAAGAAAACGGATCCCGCCGCTTTTCCAGAGACCGTCCGCATAGGCTGAAACGGACGGAAAGAGGCACCGTATGTGCGTCCGTGAGTCTTGGGTGTGAAATCAAGTAGCGCCCGCGTTGCCGCACGTTACGCGGACTAAAGTGACAAACCGGAGTGGAACCGCGGTCATCCCGCCTCCCGTGATTTATTCACGGGAGGCTTATTTTTTTGAAAGGTAAACATATTAATGAGTAAGATACAGATATCAATAGCAGCAAGCCTCGCTCACGATGCAGGCATCGCTCTCGTTAAAGCGGGAGATAAGCTGGCAAAGATCAAAAGCGAAATGTCACGCGATATCAAGTCGGTGCGCGAGCGCGACCCCGCCGCAAAAAGCGACCTTGAGGTTGCCCTTCTCTACCCGGGCATCCATGCCATCTGGGCGCATCGCGTATCCCATGCCCTTTATAAAAGGAACTGCTTCACCTCTGCCCGTGCCATCAGCCAGGCGGCGAAGCTCGTTACCGGCATCGAGATCCACCCCGGTGCCACCATCGGCCACGGCCTTTTTATCGACCATGGCTCCGCCGTCGTCATCGGCGAGACCGCTGAGATAGGCGATAACTGCACCATCTATCAGGGCGTAACCCTGGGCGGTACGGGCAAGGAAACGGGCAAACGTCACCCCACTCTCGGCAACGGCGTTATGATCGGAGCCGGCGCAAAGGTGCTGGGCGGCTTTTCCATCGGAGACAACACCAAGATCGCCGCAAACGCCGTGGTGCTGGGTCCCGTTCCCGAAAACAGCACAGCCGTGGGTATTCCTGCGCGCATCGTGAAAAAGAACGGCGCACGCATTGATAATCTCGATCAGGTGCACATTCCCGACCCTGTTGCTCAGGAGCTTTGCCGCATCAATATCAGGCTCGAAGCCCTTGAAAACGAAAAGAAGGAAAACGATTAAGCAAAGAAAGGACCGTATATATGATCTGCAAACGATGTTTTCGCTTGTCTGACGACGATGAGAAGTACTGCCCCTACTGCGGCAAATCCTTCACCGACGACAGCGAAATAGAGGTGAAGACCGACGAAGTCTCCGCCGATGAAAAGGATAAAAAAGAGAATGAGGACGTTATCATCACCGACGATATCGTGAGAGGCATGCCGCTGGACGACCTGATGCGCGACCCAACCATGCCGCCGCCCTTCATTCCTCCCCGTGAGCCTCTCCCTCCCGTTGAGGTGTCGCCCGTCAAAAAGCTCATTTCCGGTGTATGGCACGCGCTTTTATATTTCGCGCTCTTCATTCTTGTGCAGAACGCAGTTGCCACCGCCTTTGCTTCCGTTCTTGTAATAGACGCAACTGCCGATTATCTCACGGAGTATTACGTCAGCGAAAATATCGACGCTGACGATATGTCCGACGAGGAATACGAGGCAATGATAAATAAGCTCGCAGAGGAGCTTAACGCAGTAATGGCGGAATCCGTTGCGGATATCGACTATAACCTGCTCAGCGCCATTTCCTCTGCTGTCACCGTTATTGTGCTGATGCTCATTGCGCGGCTCAAGCGCCGCACCTTCGCCGAGCACACGGATTTCAGGCTTCGCCCGCTGGCAAGGCCTGCCGTGTACGCAGTAATTCCTGCGGCTGTGGCACTTCAGTTCATCGTCATTTTCATCATCAACATCATCCCCTTTTCCGAGGAGACCCTTAAAAGCTATGAGGAGCTTTATTCCTTCATCGGAGAAAGCCCCCTCGCAATCGAGATACTCGCCGTCGTTATCGGCGCGCCTTTGGTGGAGGAGCTCATCTTCCGCGGATGCATCCAGTCCCGTCTGAAAAGAGGAATGTCCGCCGTTCCCGCCGCCATTCTCTCCTCCTTCATTTTCGGCATAGCTCACGGCCACATCATTGCTGCCTCCTATGCCTTCACCCTCGGCCTCGTGCTTGCGTACCTTTACGAAAAGTACAAGTCCGTCACCGTGCCCATGCTCTTCCACGCGGCATTCAACGGCACCAACTATCTGCCCATCCTTAACGAAAATTCAACCACCGGTGAGTTTCTCGCCGTCGTTGCCGTGTCGGTGCTCATCTTCGCTGCATGCGCCTTCATCGTTATTAAGGACAAAACAAAAGAATCTGAAAAAGGAAATTAACCCCTATGCTTTATCTTTATAATTCCGCAACCCACGAAAAAGAGCTCTTCACACCTCACACCCCCGGCAAGGTCAGCATGTATACCTGCGGCCCCACCGTTTACCACTTCGCTCATATCGGAAACCTCCGCACATACATTATGGAGGACGTGCTCGACAAGTATCTGCGCTACTCCGGCTACGACGTGAAGCGCGTTATGAACATCACCGACGTAGGCCACCTTTCCAGCGACGCCGACGAGGGCGAAGACAAGATGCTGAAGGGAGCCCGCCGCGAAAACAAAACGGTGCTTGAGATCGCGAAATTCTACACCGACGCATTCCGCGCAGATGCAAAGAAGCTGAACATCCGCTGGCCCGACGTGACCGAGCCTGCAACACGCTGCATCGGTGACTATATAAAGATGATCAAAAAGCTCATCGACACCGAATACGCCTACATCTCCGACGGTAACGTTTATTTCGACACCTCCAAGCTCCCTGAATATTACGTTTTCAACAAGCAGAACGAGGAAGACCTTGCCGTTGGCGTCCGCGAGGGCGTTGAGGAGGACAAGGCAAAGCGCAACAAATGCGACTTCGTTCTCTGGTTCACCAAGAGTAAGTTTGAGGATCAGGAGCTCAAGTGGAACCGCCCCTGGGGTCTCCGTTCTCCCGGCTGGCACCTCGCATGCTCCGCCATCAGCATCAAGCACCTGGGCGAGCATCTGGATATCCATTGCGGCGGCATCGATAACGCATTCCCCCACCACACAAACGAGATCGCACAGTCTGAGGCATATCTCGGACACAAATGGTGCAGCTATTGGGTCCACGTGCTCCACCTGAACACCTCCGGCGGAAAGATGAGCAAATCCACAGGCGAATTCCTCACCGTTTCCCTGCTTGAGGAAAAGGGATTTTCACCCGTTGCATACCGCTTCTTCTGCCTCCAGTCCCATTACCGCAAGTCTCTCGTATTCTCCTGGGAAGGCCTTGAGAATGCGGCAGGCGCATATAACAAGCTTATCGCAAGGATCGCATCCCTCAACGAGGGCGGCGACGTGGACAGCGCCGCATTCGATGAATACAAGGCCCGCTTCACAGAAGCCCTCGACAACGATATCAACACCTCCCTTGCAGTCACCGCCGTTTACGACGTGCTGAAGGCTCCCATCTCCGATGCAACGAAGCTTTCCCTTCTCTCCGACTTCGACCGCGTGCTCTCCCTCGACCTTCTTGAAAATGCAAAGGCCCAGCGCCAACGCGACGAGGCTGCACGTCAGGCTGAAAACGGTGACCCCGAGATCCTCGCCGCCATCGCCGCAAGAGCAAAGGCAAAGGCAAACAAGGATTATGCCGAGGCTGACAGGATAAGAGCTGAGCTTGCCGCACGGGGCATCACCCTCGTCGACACCCCCAACGGCACCACCTACAAAATAAACTGACATGAAAAAGAAGAAAGCCCGCGCCGCGAAAAAGTTCAAGCGCCCCGCGGCGTGGCTTTTTTATCCCGCGCTTTTCATCATTTCGATCTACTACAGGCTTCGCTATAACGTAAGGATCGACAAAAACATTCCAAAAATCAAAGGTCCCGCACTCGTTCTTGCAAATCACCTTTCCGATAAGGACCATTTCCTCACCGCCCTTGCTTTGGCGCCAAACCGCCCCACATACGTGCTTTCAGCCCACTTTATGATGAATCGGCTCCTGCGCCCCGTCTTAAAGCTGATGAACGCCGTCACAAAGCGTATGTTTGACGCAGACCCCGGCACTGTACTTAACATAATGCGCGCAGCAAGGTCGGGAAACGTTATCGTTCTCTTCCCCGAGGGCAGACTCACCTGGTATGCCCACTCCATGCGTATCACCGAGGGCACCGTTCCCCTTATCCAGAAGCTTAAGGTGAACGTTTACCGTCTTACGCCAAACGGCGCCGCCCTCACCTTCCCCAAGTGGGCAAAAAAGCCCCGCCGCGGTAAGATCACCGTCACAGGCGAGCTGCTCTTCTCCGCCGAGGAGATACCGAGCCTCACGAAGGACGAGATCTTTGACCGCATGGCAGACGCCTTTCGTCACGACGACGAGGAAGCCTGCCGCGGCATAAAGTATAAATCCCGCGCCACGGCTGAAGGGTTGGACGGCATCCTTTTTAAGTGCCCCGCCTGCAAAAAGGAATGGACACTCACCGCAGAAGGGTCCATCGTCCGCTGCACGTGCGGACTTTCCGCCACTCTCCGCGAGGATTACGTTTTTGAGGGTGCTCCCTTCTCCTCCGTCAACGAGTGGTACCGGTGGCAGTATAACGAGCTCGATCTCGACGAGCCCCTCGAAGGCGAGGCTTCCCTCTCCTCCACGGATGACGATGGCATTATGGTGAAGAACGCTGGCTACGGCAAATGCCGCCTTGACCGGGAGACCTTCTCCTTTGAAGGCGAGCTTTTCGGCGAGCCCCTCTCATTCTCGCTTCCAACGGAAAGCATCCCCGCCGTGCCCATCACGGTGGCAGACCGCTTCGACGTTTACCACGAAAAGCGGCTATATAACTTCTCCCTGCGCCCCGATCCGCGCCACACCGTAAAGTGGGCGATCTATTTCGACCGCCTCACCGATGAACGCATCGGCACCAAGGGAAAATAAAAAGCAAAGAAAAAACCGCGCCTTTGGCGCGGTTTTTTGCGTTTTTATGGATTAAAACCATTTTTCATTCATAGCTTTGAGGAATTCCTCCGTTATTTCGTATCCCGATCTTTCACCGATAACGGAATCCACCCCGCAATAGGGGCAGAGCGCGGTGCCTCGTCTGTCGGCAGGATT
>JAZMZX010000037.1:0-30763 GCA_045586225.1 Eubacteriales bacterium | reverse complement strand
AAATACGGGCTGTTCATGGGCGCAAGCTTGATCTGCACCGGGAAATTGCTCAGGCATCCCGGCATGCCGCCCATCTCCCCCGAACCGGGCTCATCGCCCGCCTCCTTTTTTCGCTTGGCAGCCAGCACCGCCTCCTCGTCGTAGGCGGGCGCTTCCCTTTCCTCAAAGCTGATGGCATCCACGGGGCAGGCGGGGAGGCAATCGCCAAGGCCGTCGCAATAGTCCTCGCGGGTGAGCTTTGCCTTGCCTCCCACCATTTCGATAGCGCCCTCGTGGCAGGCTGAGGCGCAGGCGCCGCAGCCGTTACACTTATCTTCATCGATCCTTATGATCCGTCTTTTCATTTCCTTTACGTCCTTTCGCATAGGTGATTCGTTTATTCGTAAAGCGCGGTGTTTCGTCAGAAGCGCGGTGTTTCGTCAGAAACATGGTGTTTCGTTAGAAACACTTCCCGTCCCGGCAGTCTTCAACGCCCTCGCTGCGGAAGCAGATCTCGTTTGCGCACTGCCCCTTTTCCGCAAAGGTAACGAGATTCGTCACAGTCGTTTCGGCGATGTTTTCCAGCGCCTCCTCGGTGAGAAACGCCTGATGAGAGGTGACGATAACGTTGGGCATTGAGATGAGGCGGGCGAGCACGTCATCCTCAAGAATGTGTCCCGATTTATCTTCAAAGAAGAGATCTGCCTCCTCCTCGTACACGTCAAGGCAGGCGGCGCCCACCTTACGGGACTTGATCGCCGCCAGAAGCGCCTCCGCATCGACCAGCGCGCCGCGGGAGGTGTTCAGGATAACGACACCGCGGCGGCACTTTTCAAGCGCTTCTCCGTCGATGATGTGATAGGTGTCGTCTGTCAGCGGGCAATGAAGGGAGATAATGTCGCTTTCGCGGAGAAGCTCGTCGAGCGTCACGTAGCGGACGGTGTCGCCGTTTGCAAAGCTCTCAGACGGGAATTTATCGTATGCAAGTACCTTCATTCCGAAGCCGCGGCAGATATCCGCAAACACTCTGCCGATGCGTCCCGTGCCGATGATACCCACCGTCTTTCCGTAAAGGTCGAAGCCTGTGAGCCCGCCAAGGCTGAAATTGAAATCCTTCGTTCTTATATATGCCTTGTGGATGCGTCTGATCGAGGTGAGCAGAAGGGCCATCGTGTGCTCGGCAACGGCGTAGGGCGAATATGCCGGCACCCGGAAAACGTGAAGCTTACCGTGTGCGTATTTCACGTCTACGTTGTTGAATCCGGCGCAGCGAAGGGCTACCAGGCGCACGCCGAGCTCATAGAGCCTGTCGATGACGGCTGCGTTTACGGTGTCATTTACGAAAACGCACACGCCGTCATATCCCTGAGCAAGATCGACTGTGTCCTCGTTGAGCTTCGTTTCGAAGTATTTTACCGTAACGCCGTGCTCTTTGGCGTATTTATCAAATGAAGGCTTATCGTAAGCCTTTGTATCAAAGAATGCGATTTTCATGTTTGTTCCTCTTGCCGCGAATGCGGCTGATCTTTTTTATGGGATTTGGTTTATCCCTTGTTTTTATGATTTGATTATAGTATAATCGAAATATGAATTCTGTTGAATTTTCAACAAAAGGAGAAAATTTTGAAAAAATATTTTGATATACTCCGCAAATGCCCCCTTTTTTATTCCATCAGCGATGCGGATTTGCAAAAAATGCTCGTTTGTCTCGGTGCAGAAGCGGTGAGCTTCGATAAAAAATACACCGTTTTCCGAGAGGGCTCCCCTGCCCGTTACATTGGCATCGTGCTTTCGGGCTCCGTGCAGACCGTGCGCGTGGACTATTTCGGAAACAGAAGCATCATTTCCGAAAGCAAATCGGGGGAGGTATTCGGCGAGGCGTTTGCCTGCGCGGAATCCGCTGCCACGCCTGTCACCGTTATTGCAAACGAGCCCTCCCTCATCATGCTCATCGACTGCTCACACATACTCCACACCTGCAAAAACAACTGCGCTCACCACCAGCAAATGATATATAATTTAATGAAGATACTTGCAACGAAAACTATCCTTTATCACGAGCGCATCGAGATAACCTCCGCCCGCACCACGAGAGAAAAGCTCCTCTCCTATCTCGCCATCGAATCGAAAAAAGCCGGCAGCAATTCCTTCGATATCCCCTTCGACAGGCAGGAGCTGGCAGACTATCTTGAGGTGGACAGAAGCGGTCTTTCCGCGGAGATAAGCAAGCTTCGCCGCGAGGGCATCATCGACTGCAAAAAGCACCACTTTGAATTCATCGGTTGATCCCATATTCTATGCTGCCACATAATAAAGTATTAGCAGTTAGCCTCGGATTTATTGTTCATTATGATGCTTTTCCTTGCTAAATACACAAACTGATGATATACTTTATAGTGGAATCACACAATAATATTTCATCGAGGAGAACTCGCGCTATGAAAAAAACACTTGTGGCACTTCTACTGCTCGTTTCCCTCGTTTTCACCGCTGCCTGCAGCGGTGATAACGGCGCTGAAACCACCGGCGAGGCTGAAGGGACCGGAACCGAAACGGTGAAGGTTACCGACACAGAAAAGGAAAGCGAAACCGAAAAAGAAACGGAAACCGAAAAGGAATCCGAAACCGAAAAACCCGAAGATACAGAGCCTCCGGCTGAGGTCACCTACGAAAAGGTCACCGTTACTGAGGATATGATCTCCAGCTCCGACCCCTGGAACAATGGCGGCGACGTTGCGGCAAAGGCCTTCGACGGCAACACCTCCACCTTCTTCGACGGTGTTGAGGAGGGCTGGATACGCGTTGACCTTGGCGGCGAATACGTTATCGGCAAGCTGGGCTTTGCCCCCCGCAGCGGATATGAATCCCGCCTTTCCGGCGAATTCTATGGCAGCCTTGACGGACAGAACTGGTATCTTATTTACGATATCAAATCTGCACCCTCCGCAAAGAAGACGGTGAACTACGAAAAATTCGAGACCGTTGCCGCCTTCAGATTCGTGAAATACGAAAACATCAGCGACTGCGCAAACATCTCCGAATTTGAGATATACGTTGCAAGCGGAATTCCCGAAAGCGAGCTTGACACCGTTTCCCGCGACACCTATGCCGACGGCTCCTATGAGATACTCACCGACACCCCCGAGGACAGAGGCATGACGAAAATCGACACCTCCGCCGGTGAGGAAGGCACGCCTCTCATCGTTTGCGACAATAATCCCTCCACCGTTTTCACCGACAAGGGTGAGATCATCATCCCTCTCGGCGGCACTTATCCCCTTGGCGCCATTGCCTACATGGGCGGAGATAACGATACCGTTAAGCCTGCCGACATCCTCGGCGGCGAATTCTACGGCAGCGCCGACGGCGAAAGCTGGGTGCTCCTTTACAAGATCACCGAGGCTCCCGAATCCGTGTGCTCCACCTTCGTATATAGCGGTGAGCTTCTCACCACGGGAAACTTCGCATACATCAAATATGAAAATCCCGACAAGATCGGAGCTGTATCCGAGATAAGAGTTTACGCTATGGCGGGAGAGCTTTCCGTTTCACTGACCACACTCCCCTTCGCCACCTCCGAGGACGGCGACGTTAACAACATCGCTCTTTACTGGGGCTCCACCTTCGACGCGGATACATATGAGATCTACCGCTCGAACGGCGGCGAATATGAGCTCGTTTACACCGGCACGGGTACCTCATGGCAGGATTACGATCTGCCGCTGGGCGAATACACCTACGTGATGAAGGCTGTGAACGGCGCCACCAAGCTTGAAAGCGCCCCTGCCTCCGCCACCGCATATGAAATGCCCGACATTGCCCTTTCCCAGATCAACAATCAGACGACGGCAGGCGGGCTTTCCACCAAGAGCGGCATATTCAGCAACGGAAAATACTACAGCTACTCCGTGAACGTTTCCGGCGGCAAGGCCACCGTTACCGAAAGATACTCCTCCGACGGCTACAACTTCCCCAACTCCAGAATAGTGATAAAGTCCGATGCACACGAGCTTCTGGGCAGCTGCAAGATCGAAAGCGTTAAGGTGGTATACTGCGAGGCGCAGAACAAGGTGATCATTGCGGCGCACTGGGAAAAGCCCGACGGCTATGCCGACGGCAAGCTTCTCCTTATCACCGGTACTCCCGGCGGTGAATTCACCGTTCACAACATCTGGAATCCTCTTGGCATCGAGGTCCGCGACCTTTCCGTCTTCATCGACGATGACGGTCAGGGCTATCTCCTTGCGGCGGCAAACAAGCCCGGTCAGGGCGCAAACGCCACCATCTACGTTTTCAAGTTCAACGAGGACTTCTCCGATATCGAATCTATCGTGACCACGCTCTTTGAGAATCAGTACCGCGAAATGCCCAACGTTGTGAAGCACGAGGGCTGGTACTATCTCTTCGTTTCTCAGGCGGCGGGCTGGTATCCCAGCGCAGGCGCGTACGCATCCTCCCGCAGCATGACAGAGGGCTGGAGCGAGCTCCGCTCTATCGGCAACACCTCCACCTTCTCCTCCCAGTCCAGCTGGATCGCCACCATTGGCGAGGGCACGCTGAAGAACCACATTATGTACGCATACCGCTGGATCGCGGGCGCGGGAACAAGCGGAACCATGCTGGCGCCCATCACCTTCTCCGATGGCATTGCATACTACGACTTCTACGGAAAGATCCTCTATAACGCCGAAACGGGAGATATGGTGCCCGTGACAAAGGGCAAGCTCCTTTCCCAGAACTGCGAGGTCAAGGCGTCCCTCAGCTCCGCTAAGGATTCCGACCCCTCCCTTGCCGTTGACGGCGACTACTTCACCTCCTACACCGCATCCTCCTCAAGCTGGCCTGTTACGCTCACTCTCGACCTTGGCCGACAGTGCGAGCTTACGAACCTACAGATATCCTGGTACATCTGCAAGGGCTCCGAGGGCTACTATATGTACACCGTTGAGGGCAGTGTGGACGGCGAAAGCTGGGAGCTTCTCTACGACAACACCAAGGAATCCGACACCAAGGTCTCAAAGACCTACGGCTTCAACGTGAACGACCTTGCGGGCTCTGCAAGATACGTGAAGATCACCGTGAAGGGCGCGCGTCTCCAGAACAATCCCGATTATAACTGGTACACCCCCACCATTTACGAGATCAAGGTATACGGAAACGAAAAATAATTGTGAAAAAAGCCCCCTATGGGGGCTTTTTTCGATTTCGGTATGCTTGCAAATGTAGATTTATAGCCTATACTTTCCGCAATTTGGCTTGAATTGATGCTTCGTTATGCTATACTGATATTATAAAGTAAAATAATCGGAGGACAGTTATGAACGAAAGAGCTTTCAAGAAGAACCCCATCATCACTTCCATCTACACCGCAGACCCTGCTCCCATGGTGGTTGGTGACACTCTCTACCTTTACACCACTCACGACGAGGATCAGCTTGTGCGGGATTTTTATACCATGTATAACTGGCACTGCTACTCCACCTGCGATATGGTGAACTGGACCGATCACGGTCAGGTATTCTCCCTTGACGATATCGAGTGGGCAGACGACAGAGCCTGGGCACCTCAGGCTATTGAGCGCAACGGCAAATATTATCTTTACTGCCCCGTTCACAAGATAAACGGCGGCATGGCTATCGCTGTGGGCGTGTCCGATTCCCCCACAGGTCCCTTCCGCGACCTTGGCTACCCTTTAGTTGACGAGGGCGACTGGAACGACATCGACCCCACCGTGTTTATCGATGACGACGGGCAGGCATACCTTTACTTTGGCAATCCCGAGCTTCGCTACGTTTTGCTCAACGAGGATATGATCTCATATAACAAGGAGGTCGGCGTTGTGAAGATACCCATGACCCCCGAATCCTTCGGTGTCGGCGGACACATGACGGGCACCACCTATGCGGAGGGGCCCTGGTTTTACAAGAGAGAGGGCAAATACTATATGGTATACGCCGCCTTCAACAAGGGCATCCATCAGGAGCATCTGGCGTATTCAACCTCCGACTCGCCCACGGGTCCCTGGGTATACGGCGGCATACTTATGACCGAGGAGGGCGGCACCTTCACAAATCATCCCGGTGTGGTTGATTTCAAGGGTCACTCCTATCTCTTCTATCACACGGGAGAGCTCCCCGGCGGCAGCCTCTTCCACAGAAGCGTGTGCGTTGCCGAATTCAAGTATAACAGCGACGGCTCCATCGACACGATCGCAAAATGCGACGGAGTTTTTGCAATATAACGAAAAAAGATCCGGACGGATGTCCGGATCTTTTTTTATAAGTCCTCGTCGGGGGTATTTTTCATAAAATAAACGATAAATGGGATCACAGAAAGCCCCGTGATCATATCGCTGACGGGCTGCGCCAGCTGGATACCCGTGAGCCCGAAAAGGCTCGAAAGCACAAGGAGCACGGGAATGAGCACGGCGCCCGATCGCATTACGGCAAGAGCCGTGGCGATACCTGCCCTTCTTATGCTTTGGAAAAGCATATTGACGGGCACGAAGAGCGGGCAGAACAAAAGGCCAAGAACAGCATATCTGAGGGCGGGCACGCCTATCTCTATAACTGCCGCCTCCTTCTGGAAGAGCGCCACAACACCGTCGGCAAAGATGAGCCCCACCAGAGCAACCGTCAGCACGATGGCAAAGGTCACCATCATGGTGAAGTACAGTCCGCGCCTTACGCGGCGGTACTTTTTCACCTGATAATTGAAGGCCGCAACGGGCTGGAAGCCCTGACCGATACCGAGACCTGCGCACATAACGAGGCCGGAATATCTGTTCACTATGCTCATTGCCGCGATAGCAGAGTCGCCGTAGGGCTTGGTCAGATTATTGAGCATACCGCTTGAGATGGAGGTGAGTCCCTGCCTTATAAATGAGGGGAATCCCACCTTCAGAATGGATGCATACACTCCCGCACGCCTGGAAACGGAGGCAGGAGATATTTTTCCCTCAGCCATTTTGAAATACATGAAAAGGAGCAAGGAAAAGCTCACAGTCTGTGAGATCGCGGTGGCCATTCCCGCGCCGTACACTCCCAAGCCAACCTTCATAACGAAGATATAGTCGAGAAGAATATTCAAAAGACCGCCGGTGGTGAGGCCGATCATTGCGTAGAAGGCCTTGCCCTCGTAGCGCAGGTTATTGTTCAGTATAAGGGAGCAGATGAAAAACGGTGCTGATGTGAACACCCAGAATCCGTAGTCGCAGGCGTGAGGCAGAATGGTATCCGTGCTGCCGAGAAAGGACATCAAGGGCGAGAGAAACGAAAGGCCGAAAACGAGAAACACAACACCGATGGCACCGCCCGTGAAAAAGGCGGTGGAAACGTATTCGGAGGCACCCTTTCTGTTTCGGTCTGCAAGCTCCTTGGAAACGAAGGTGCCCGAGCCGTGACCAAGCATAAAGGCCACCGCCTGGATTATCGTTTGCAGAGTCAGAAGAATACCCGTCGCCGCCTGCTCGGATTCACCGAGCCTTCCGACGAAATAGGTGTCTGCCATATTATATATGCTTGTGATGAGCATAGACACCGTGGTGGGTATGCCGAGTATGACGATGAGACGCTCAACAGGGGTCTCAGTCATTCTTTTGAAATTGGCTTCGTTATCTTTCACGCTAAAAGGCTTCTTTCATAAAAAATCAGTATTTTCTTCCGTAAAGACGGTTCAGTCTTTCGTAAAGGGCTGCGGGCACAGAATCCAGCTGCTCCTTTGTGATGCGGAAGCTCCAGTTATCGCTGGCAACGCCGGGCTTGTTCATACGGGTGTCGGCGCCGTAGCCGAGGATATCCTGAATGGGAAGCACCACAAGAGAGGAAACCGACGCCATAACGGCGCGGATAACGTCGAGGCATGCTGCGCTCCAATCCTCCTTGCAGCCGCAATAATCGAAAAGGTCCCGCCGTCTTTCGGGGGGCATTTCCCAGATGCAGCCGAGAAGGGTGTTATTGTCGTGTGTGCCCGTGTAGGCAACGGAATTTGAAACGTAATTATGGGGTCTGTGAAGGGAGTCGCCCTCGGAAATGAATCCAAACTGAAGCACTCTCATTCCGGGGAAACCGCTTTCGGAAAGCATTTCGCGCACCTCGTCGGTGATATCGCCAAGGTCCTCGGCGATGATGAGCTTATCCTTTGCAACGTCCTTTATAACGTCGATGAGCTCCATTCGCGGACCCGGGCGCCACTCCCCCTCCTTTGCCGTTTTCGCGGTGCCGGGAATGGCGTAATAGGATTCGATGGCGCGGAAATGGTCGATACGCACCCCGTCGAAAATGGTGAGCATAAAGGAGATGCGGTCACGCCAGAAGGCGTAGCCGTCCTTTTTCATATGGTCCCAGTCGTAGAGAGGGTTGCCCCAGAGCTGACCGTCCTCGGAGAAGTAATCCGGAGGCACGCCTGCCACCCAGGAGGGCTTTCCGTCCCGGTCGAGAAGATACTGCTTGCGGTCTGCCCACACGTCGCTGCTATCCAGAGACACGTAGAAGGGGATATCGCCGATAATACCGATGCCGCGGCTGTTGGCATAGGCCTTTATCTCCGCCCACTCCATGAAAAATTCATATTCGATGAATCTCCACGCACGCTCGGTGAAAAGATCATACTGCTCCGTTTCCCACTCCGTCCAGGGGCGGCCGCCGTTTTTCTCTCTTATGGCCATAAAGCGGCAAAAATCCGCCAGATGGGGGTGCGATGCCATATACGCATCGATCTTTTCGGAGAGCGCGGGGCTTTCGTATGCCCGCTGTGCGGCACGGAAAAGAAGAGGCAGGCGCTCGCGGCGGAGGCGCTCAAACTCGCAGGCATAGGGCGTATTCTCTTCGGAAAGAATAAGCTCGGTTTTTGTCAGGAGCCCCTTTTCGTAAAGCACGTCGAGGTCGATGAAATAGGGATTTCCCGAAAATGCAGAGGCAGAGCTATAGGGGGAGGCATAGCTGTCGGGCACGCAGAAGGGCAGCGTCTGCCAATAGGAAAAGCCCGCTTCGGCGATCTTATCGATGAATGCCCGAGCGCCCTCTCCGAAGCTTCCGCAGCCGTACTTACCGGGAAGAGACGATATATGTAATAATACTCCGCTTGTTCGTTTCATAGGTGGTCTCCGTTCTGCCGCTGCAGGCGGCACAAATGTGTGCTCCTCCGGTGCGGCATTTCTCGCCGCCCGTGGCTTATGATACACAATAAAAATATTAGCACAAACGCGAGGAAAAATCAATATATCGCCAAAACTCGCCCCGCATATTGACACTCTGCAAGATAAAAGGCAAAAAAACCTTATAAATATTTGAAAATATCTTTGAAATTCCTCTTGCAATCGTTGTTTTGTTATGATATAATACTTTCGTTCGTGATTTGATAAATAATATAACATATATATATGGAGGTGTATCTCTATGGCAAAATGCTGTATCTGCGGAAAGGGTGTAACTTTCGGTCACAACGTATCTCACTCCGAGCGCAAGACTTCCAGAGCTTGGAAGCCCAATATCAGAAAAGTCCGCATCGATGACAACGGTACCCACAAGACTGTTAGCATCTGCTCCCGTTGCCTTCGCTCCGGCAAGGTAACTCGCGCCGTCTGACTTTAATACTGAAACGCGAATACAGGCGGACTATACGTCCGCCTGTTTTTGTTTTTGCGATCATGACACTTTTACTTGCACACAACACACCCGAAAGCATCGTTTCCGCGGCGGAGATGCGCGGATTTCATCCCATTCTGATGCCGCCCATGGATGGCATGGCGGCGCCTGTGGCATCCCACCCCGATATGCTTCTTTTTTGCGGCTTCGGCAATCTTTTTGCCCGCGCTGCTCACCTGGAAAGCGAGGCTTTCTCCGCAGCGGTAACGGAAATATTAAGCCGCACGGAGGGGCTCACTCTTTGCCCCACCTCCGACCTCACCTCGGAAAAATACCCCTTTGACGTTACCTTCAACTGCCTGCATCTTCCGGGCGTTGCCCTTATCGGCAGAGCAGACTACGTTTCCCGCGGCCTTTGCCGCGCCGCTGCGCTGAGCATGACGCCCGTTATCGACACACGTCAGGGCTATTCCAAATGCTCCTCTTCCCTTCTGGGCGAGGGCGGCAAGAGCAGCTTCGCCGTTATCACCGCAGACCCTTCCATCTACGGCACCGTCACCGAATGCGGCGTACACGCTGTGAAGATATCGGAGGGGCACGTTTCCCTTCCCGGCTACGGCACGGGGTTTATCGGCGGCGCTTCTTTTTTCAGCGACGGCACACTTTATTTCCTCGGAAATATTGAATCTCATCCCGATCGTGATATAATAAGAATGACGGCAGACCGTTTTGGCGCGAACATAGTTTCCATCACGGACGGGGAGCTTTTCGACGCAGGCTGTCTTTTGATAAAATAAACCCAAAAGGTAATGAGTAAATGGAATTTCTTCGCATACCGCTTCTTGTGTATTTTATAATCATTTCGATCGTCGCCGTAGCGGTCACCGCCTACGATAAATCCGCCGCCTGGAAGCGCGCATGGCGCGTTCCCGAGCGCACACTTCTCATTATCGGAGTCATTGGCGGCGCGCTCTTCATGTATATCACCATGAAGCTGATCCACCACAAGACCCGCCACGCAAAGTTTATGATGCCTCTTCCCATCCTTATCGTTATCCACGCGGCTCTCGCATGGCTCGTTTACGTGGGATAACGTCCACCATCACCGATAATAATCAAACCGCCGATACCCGGCAGAAAACGAAAGCTTATGAAAAACGAAAAAAAGAAAAAGCCCTCAAGGCGGACGGTAATACTGATCCTTATGGTGTTTTTCGCCTGTAGCACTCTTTTCTCCTTTTATAAGATCATAACCATCAATAAGGACTACACCGAAAGCGAAAAATCCTACGACGATCTTCTGCAGTACGTGGAGATGCCCTCTGCCTCCCTGAACGAAGGTGCCGCCACCGGCACGGATTTCGAAACGGACTCCATGACGGACGAATACATCCCGCCGGCAACGAATCCCGTTGACGACGAAACCGATACCTCCGCTCCCCCGGAATCGGAGACGGACCCGGGCACCGACACAGATATCGGCACGGAAACGGAAAGCGACACGGCGGAAACCGAGAAAAAACCCGAGGACACAAAGAAGCCCGACGAGACAAAGAAACCCTCGAAGCCCAAAAAGCCCGTTTTCCCCAAGGTTGATTTCGATGCTCTTTCAAGCATAAACAAGGACGTTAAGGCCTGGATATACATTGAGGGCACAAACATCAACTATCCCATCGTGCAGGGCGAGGATAACGACCATTACCTGCACTACACCTTCACAGGCGAGGAAAACCGCGTTGGCTCCATTTTCATGGACTACCGCTGTCCCGACGATTTCTCCGGCAGAAACACCGTTATATACGGACACCGCCTTTCCAACAAGACAATGTTTACCGCGCTGAAGAATTACAAAAAGCAGTGGTACTATAACACCTATCCGAACTACGTTATCGTTACTCCCGATAAGAATTACGTGGTGAAGATATTCGCAGGCTACGTTGCCACCGTGAAGGATGAGGCGTGGACCGTGGACTTTGCAAGCGACGACGAATTTGCTGCATGGCTGAAGAACACGAAGGCAAAGTCCCTTTTCAAATCGAATGTAACGCCTAAGTCCACCGACCGCATCGTGACCCTCTCCACATGCACCTACGAATTCGACAATGCAAGATTCGTTTTATTCGGCGTGCTCACAGAACAGTAAATAAAAAAAAATCACCGCAAAACGTGACACAGGTCCCATTTTGCGGTGATTTTGATTTTGCAATTTACCTTATTCCTCGGCGGCGCGAAAGCGCGAAAGAAATGACAACGGCATTCACTGCTGTAAACAAGTATGCTGTAGCATAGCTACCCGTCTCGGGGGCAACGTACTCTATCTCGTATCCCTCACCGACATAAGTATCATACCATGAATACGGATCTACCTCTTCTGTTTGAGGGTTATAGGAAGCGTAAAGCTCTGCGACCTCACCATCATTGAGTGCACGATCGTACACAACAACTTCATCAACAAATCCCATATCGTGACCTATATCCCAGCTATACCTACAGCAATAGATGTAATTTTCTTCGCTGCCTTCAACATACGGGTTCGGAAGTCCGCTGTATTCGCCGATGTTTTTTCCGTTTTGATACAGCGTTACCGTGTACGTATCAGTTGATTCAATGTAATCGCAGGAAGCAACCACGTGAAGCCACACTGCGATAACCGAACCTTGAGTCGGATATTCGCCATCTGTAGAGTACTTATACGTCACTTCAGCAGAATCTTCATTTTCTCTGTATGCTATCATCGGTCCCGTACTTACCCATCCGCTATCACCGGAATTAACGGATATGAATTTTGAAAGATCGTCTAAAAGTCCACCGTAATCCTTGAAGCTGTCGGGAGAGCAATAAATCAAATAATCAAAATCGGTTCCGCCGCTTCTTCCGTCAAGGATCCAAAGTCCCATCGTAAAATCGCTGTTCGCGGGGCTTATCATTGTGTTGAATCCCACGTGCCCCTCTCCGTAATTATGCTTATAGCTGTACCCTTCCAGTCCCCGATACCACTTTGGATCACGTTCAAAAACAATATCGTCTTTAGCTGTCAGGTTTCGTCCTATCAGCGTTCCGTATTCACCGTTAACGGAGTTTTTGAAATTGCCATCAAGCTTGAACCATCCGACGAGTCCGTCCTGCGGCATTTCTGCCGCTGATAAAGGCAAGGTAAAAATTGATATGAGTACAAATGCAACGATCAACAAAACGACAGTTCTTTTCATGGCCTTACTCCTATATATTTTAAACTATATATTTCAATTATACATTCATTATACTATATTTGTCGACTTTTTTATAGAATTATTTCACGTTTACTAAAAATTAACTTTTTGTTGGTAATCAACAAAAACCGCACGGTCTTTTTGTGAACCGTGCGGTTTTCATTTTTACTTAAGATACTTTTCGATGTAGTTTTCGCCGGTGCCGTAGGTTTCGAGGACGTAGTCCATATCCTTGTCGCCTCTGCCGGAAACGTTCACAAGGATGCTGCCGGTGTTGTGCTCCTTCGCGTATCTGATGCCGTATGCGAGTGCGTGAGAGCTTTCGATAGCGGGGATGATGCCCTCGAAACGGGAGAGGAGATAGAATGCCTCAAGCGCCTCGTCGTCGGATGCGGTGACGTATTCAACTCTGCCGATATCGTGGAGGAATGCGTGCTCGGGGCCGACGCCGGGATAGTCGAGACCGCTGGCAACGGAATAAACGGGAGAGGGCTCGCCGTTTTCGTCCTGGAGGAAGTAGCTTTCGTAGCCGTGGAGCTTGCCGGGGGTGCCGTAGGTCATGGATGCTGCGTGCTGACCGACCTCGGAGCCGCGTCCGAGAGGCTCAACGCCGTATATCTCAACGGGGTCTGCAAGGAAGGGGATGAAAAGACCTGCCGCATTGCTTCCGCCGCCAACGCAGGCTGCGATAGCATCCGGGAAGTTGCCCGTCATATCCAGGAACTGCTCTCTTGCCTCGATGCCCACAACGGACTGGAAGTCTCTCACCATCTTCGGGAAGGGGTGCGGACCCATAACGGAGCCGATGCAGTAGATGGCATCCTTATATTCTCTTGCATATGCCTCAAAGGCTGCATCAACGGCTTCCTTGAGGGTCTTCTGACCGAAGGTAACGGGGATAACGTTTGCGCCGAGAAGCTTCATTCTGGACACGTTAGGAGCCTGCTTGGCAATGTCTACCTCACCCATGTAAATGTCGCATTCAAGGCCGAAATATGCGGCAGCTGTTGCGAGAGCAACGCCGTGCTGACCTGCGCCGGTTTCCGCGATGAGCTTCTTTTTGCCCATATACTGAGCGAGAAGGCCTTCGCCCATGCAGTGGTTCAGCTTATGTGCGCCGGTGTGGTTAAGGTCCTCGCGCTTAAGATAGATCTGGCAGCGGCCAAGAAGATTGGAAAGGCGCTCGCAATGGTACACGGGGGTGGGACGTCCCTGAAATTCGCGGCGGATGCGGCGAAGCTCGTTTATGAACTTTGCGCTTCTGCAGATGGTTTCGTATGCGTCGTTGATCTCAACGAATGCGGGCTCAAGCTCGGGAGAGAGGAAGGCGCCGCCGTGCTTGCCGTAATAGCCTCTTTCATCGGGGTACTGCTTCAGATAGTTATCAAAATCCTTATAGTTAGCATTCATTATTATATTCCCTTTCGTTTTGCGGTTATTTTATCGTTATTCGATGCTTTTTCGGTTTTATTTCGTTTCGTGTCAGGCGAGCCGCCAGCAGCCTGTTGCTCTGCCGATTCTGTTTTCTCTCATCGGTAATTCTCCTTTTTCCGGACGAAAACAAAAAACGCTCCCATCCCATTTACATAACAGGACAGAAGCAAAGCTCCGCGGTGCCACCTGAATTGAGGATATTTCCCCCACTTTGTAAGATACCATCATATCTTTGCGATAGGATAACGGGTCGCTCCCGTCGGCACATACTGAACAAAAAGTCTTTCCCTGCCGCCCTCACGAGTCCATTCGCCGCAATTTCCCCAACGGTATTCACACCATCGACCGCTCTCTTTATGGATCCCTTACGGTTACTTCTCTCGTTCATCGGTTTATAGAAGGATTATACCGCGCGGCGGATGATATGTCAAGGGTTTATCGGAAAAAGATAAGCAAAAAGAAGGCGGCAAAAAAGCCGATACGGAAATCCGTATCGGCTTTTTGATGTGATACTTTGTTATCAGTCGATCCAGGCGATCTGAACGAGATTTCCCTCGAAGTAGGAGTAGATAACGTCGCTGTAAACCTGAATCTCAGCCTTCTGCCACTTACCGGTCTCCATGCCGATGAGAGTGGGAGTCTGGATGTTGGTCTTGGAACCGCCAACGATCTTCTGAACGGCGCCGGCGCCGCTCCATCCGCCGTAGTTGTAGTTCCAATAATCATTATTGGACTCGTAACCGAATACGATCGCGGTGAACTCATAAGTTCCGGAGCCGCCAACTCTGTAGCAGTCCATAAGAACCTTATAGCCCTTGCAGGTATCGGGGATATTGATATCGGGGAAAATGCACATAGCGCCGTAGATGGTCTTTGCGCCTGCGAAGGAAAGGACCTTGTTATCAACGGTGGTGCCGTCGTTGAGCACCTCGTCGGTTACTACCCAGTCGCCTTCAGTGTAGGTGTAAGCGCCGCCGTTACGTACACCGAAGGTGCACTTGGAAACGAAATCGTCTGCATCCTCGAAATCCTCGAAGAAGTATACCTCGTCGGTTTCGGCGTCAACGATCTGGAAGTTATCGATATAGAACTGAGTGTTCCACTGACCAACACCGAATTTGTTGGTGAGAAGCGTGAGACCCTCTTCCTTTTCACCTATACGGATGAGCTCATCGCCCGCAACGTATACGGTGATCCTGTTCTGGGAGAGAAGAACGGATGCAGCGACCCATTCGCCTGCGGTGATACCGATGCCAATCTCGCTTTCAACGGCAGCAGTGCCGTCGGTAACGTTGAGCACGCGGGTGCCTGCGGTGGAAAGCTCAAGAGCGCGATAGTTCTTTTCATCCTTAACGCAGAAGTAAACGTATGCGATCTCGGTTTCGTCTGCAACCTTTACCTTGATGTTCACGCGGTAGGGACCCCATTCGGTGTTACCCATAAGGATCATAGCATCGCTTGCATCCTCAGCGGTAAAGGTGAGCTGCTTATTTTCTTCGTCGAGATCGTCAGCGCCGATCACCCAGTCTGCAAGAGTGCCGTCCCAGTTACCGCCGGGAGCTGCAAAGCCTGCAAAGAGGAGAGAGTTGAGCTCGGTGATCTCTTCGAATTCTTCATACATGATATCCTGCTTAGAGCCGGTGAGAATACGGAAGTTGTCGAAGTCAACGCCCGCCTTATTTGCACCGAGACCTACCATACCGGTATATTTAGCATCGGGGTCGGGAATGTAGTCAGAGAAGAATTCCGTGGACAGACCGTTCTCTTCAAGCTCGATCTCGGTTTCTTCTTCCGTTTCTTCTTCTGTTTCCTCTTCGCCGCCTTCGGAATCGGCACCTGTGCCGCTTCCCGTGCCGTCAACTACGGGGGGCAGAGAGTCATCATCGCCGCACGCAGAGAGAATAACAGTCGAAAGGAGCATCAAAATGACGAGTAAAAGTGAAAAGATTCTTTTCATGGATAAATTTCCTTTCCAATATTTCGGGATACCCGACGCGCATCTTTGTGCATTCAGGATAAAATAACTATACCATCACATCGATAATATGTCAATAACGTCAAGACATATTATTGGAATAAAAAGGTCATTATTCGTAGATAGCCCAAACCACAGCGTCACCCTCGGGCATTGTGAAGGTGGTTTCCGTGGCGGTGGCATCGGCAACGGTACCTGCGGATACGCGCCAGCCCGCAAAGGTCTTTCCGTCCTTTTCGGCATCGGCGGTGAGAGTGATCTCAGCTCCTGTCACAGCAACAGCGCCGTTTGCGCTTCCGTCTGCTTCGCCGCCGTGGATGAAGAGGATGGAGGAGGTGGTCGTCGTCATATCGGTGATATACCAGCCGCAGCCCTCGCCGTCGGTGAGCTCAACCACAGCGCCGTTATCGGGTGCTGCAGTTACGATGAATGTACCGCCCTCGCAGGATATGGTAGTGAGGCCTTCGCTGTCCACCACAAGGGTGAATTCTGTGGGAGAATCGGGGAGAGTTACGGAGCCTGCATTTGCAGCTGCGTAAACGGCACCGTCAACGGCGTAGAGATAGCCGTCGCGGTTACCCTTGATGTACACGGTGTAGACGGTCTTATAGTCTACCTTTTCAATGGAGGTACCGGGAACGAGCTCAAAGGTGTAGTCGCAGGCAAGGTTATCGGGATAGTCGATGGAGTAATCCCACCAGAGACCGATTCCCACGGAGGATGCGGCAGTATCAAGGATAAAGTCTGCATCCGCATACTTGAACTTATAGGACTTGGTGAAGTCGATGCCCGCAAAGCCCGCGTCGCCGGGATATGCAAACACTATGTTCTCGCCGGTAAGGTCGGCTGCCTCTTCATTGGGAAGACCTGTGAGGATAGCGGTGTCGGGAACGGGAGCCCATGCACCGTCAAGATCGGTGAAGGGATAAAGCTTCGCGAAGAAGCGATAGGTATCGATATCGTAGTTATAAAGCTCCTGACGGGTGTTGATGGGGCCGCGTACGCCGTCCCAATTGTCGTTGCCGCCGGATTCGTTCATAACGTTGAACCAGATGGCAGACATTGTTGCAAAGAACTCGTCGGAATTGGAGATAGCATAGGATTCGGGCCAGAGTCCCGCCGCCTTTGCGTGGCGGTATACCATCTGATATTCAGCGGCAAGCGCAGGGTTAGCCATCATATCGATGCCTGCGATCTTAACGCCGTGTGCAAATTCGTGAACGAGAACGCTTTCGTTCAGATATGCGGTGTAGTAATCGGGGTCGGGGCTGTCGGGATTGGAAGCGGTCCAATGCCATACGTTGGATTCGGTAACGCTGCAGGTGATGCCGCCGAAGCCTTCAACGTAGCGCATTTCCTTATCGTAATCGCCTCTGTGCTCAAGGATGTGATATGCGGTCTCGCCCTTGCCGTAGATGGCGAGCTTGAGTCCGCTTGCCTTCATCTGTGCAACAACGTCGGGGCAATTTTTCAGCATGGTATCAACGATCTCGCCTGCGCGTTCAAGCGTCTCCATGCCGCGGATGAGCTTTGCGCTGCCCACAACGGTGATCCCGCACACGGGGGTGGTGTATTCATATTTGTAGTATGCCTCGTAGGGGGCTTCGTAGGTCACTTCCTTGTGAACGATAGTGATGGTCTCGTCACCCTCAACGGGGGTGGCCAGCTTAAGAGTGAGCATATTGTCGAAGAATACTGCTCCGCCGTAGCCGTAGTCCAGGTCGAATTTGATCTCGTTGCCCGCAGCGTCAAAAGCATCGAAGAACATTGTTCTGGGGTCGCCGCCGTCGTAATCGTCGGAATAGTATACCTCAACCTCGGTTGCGGAAACTCTCTTGGCGGAAACGATGAAGGTCTTTTCGCCCTCGTCGCCTGCATTTTCGGTTTCCGTGCCGGATTCGGTGTCGGTGGCTGTGCCTGTTCCGGCACCGGTCTCCGCGCCGTCGTCACCGCCGCAGGAAGCGAAGGAGGCGATCACCAGGAGGAGCGCCAGAATGAGAACTGTCAGATTAATTTTTCTTTTCATGTGCATCATTTTCCTTTCGGATGATTATAACTCAATGATACCACATCTCTGCATATTATTCAAGTCCGTTTAATATTTTTGGTGCCATTTACCGTTACTTTGCGAAAATATAAATATTTATTCATTTCCGCTCCCAGAAAGAGAATATACATAAGCATATATATCCACAGCATCAGCATCATCACAGCCGTCAGGCTGCCGTAAACGTGGGACATATCGCCAAAGCTCTCTATGAAAAATGAAAACAGCGAGGACGAAAGCACCCAGCCCACAGCCGCAAAAGCGGAGCCGGCAGAGTGGGCGCGGCAGCCTTCCATCCCTGCGGCAGCGGGGGTCATGGTCCTGTACATGAATATGAAGAACTGAAAGAGAAAAACGGGAAAGAGCACGGGGAAATACCGCACTGCAGCCACGGCGGCAGCCTCAAGCTGCGGCACCGACTCGCAAAGAAGATGCCTTAGCGTGTCTCCGAAAACGAGAAAAACCAAAAGTGCCACCAGAAGCAGGATAAGCGCCGCTGTCAGTATGATGCCCTGCAGGGCTTCGCCGAGAAAGGTGCCGCCATCCTCCCCGTGAAGGCTGAATATGCCGCGGCGCATCGCTTTCACGCCGCGCGACGCACTCCACAAAAGCCCGAACGCGGAAAGGGACAGAGGCGTCGGCACCGGGGCATCCATAAACGAAAGAAATTCCGAGGTGACGTATTCTCCGAGAACTCCCGGTATCTGCTCACCGATAAATCTTATATATTCGAAGGCCACGTCGGGCAAAACGTATCTTGCCAGCGCCACAAGCATAATGAGAAAGGGCACCGCCGACAAAACGATATAAAAGGCAGACTCCGCCGAATATACTCCTATCTTATCCCGGCGAAGACGGGAAGCTATCGCCTCGACGGCTCTTCTTCCGCGTCTGAGCGATATGACCGCCGACCGCATCCCTTCACCTCCTCTTTCGCGTTTATTCCGCTTCATTTACGTTACAATATGCGAAATACGTCGTTTTTATACGTTTGTGTAACTTTTTCGCCCGTCGGCACGTTTTGTTTTGCATTTGTATAAATTATCGATATCGCACTTGAAAACCGAGAAAACAGCCCCTTCGCCGCCGTCAAAGCCGTAAATATATTGTCATTTCCCGATTTTATAAACAGTTTGTTAACAATTACGAGTTATAATATAGTTTAAGATATTATAATGCAATGATTTACGGTACAACATATGAAAAAATACAACATCTTTTACAACATCACTCTGTTTTTCACGATTTCCGCCACTCTTGCGCTTATCGCCATAAGAACAGCGGCTCTCATATTTGATTTTGAAGTATCCACCGGTTATTATTCTCTGGACTCCTTCCTTTCAAACGTGTTCTCATACGCCGCAGTTGCCGTTTCGGTGCTTGTGTTCCTTATTGCGTTCCTGCTCCGCAAGTCCCTTTCGAAGGTAACCCCCGCCACGGATTCCGGCATTATCATCTTCACCTCCGCGCTGCTCGCATTTATGATCATTGCGGTGCTGATCTCCAGCATCTTCTCGCTTGAAGCGCCCGTCGGCATTGTGAAGATCATTGCTCTGGCTCTTTCCGTACCTGCAGCCCTTTATCCTCTCATCGGGATCGCGCTCCCCATCCGCTCATCAAGCGGAAAGACCGTGCTCGGTGCTTTCATGCTCCTCTGGCTCTTCACCGTTGCACTCTCCATCTACTTCAACGATAAGGTGGCCATAAACAATCCCAACCGCTCCCTTGAGCTTCTGGCTGTTGCCGCTGTGCTCTTCTTCTTCGTTTTTGAGTGCCGCTACACCTACGGCAAGTCTCTCCCCTGGTGCTACATCGGATTCGGATTCGTTTCAGTCGTTATCGGCGGTCTTTATTCCCTTCCCAACATCCTGCTTGCGCTGACGAACAATTATCCCGATGTGCTCGACATCACCTTCGAGTTCATTCTCGCCATCATCTGGCTCTACGTTCTTTTAAGGCTCTGCGTTTATTCAAGGTTCATCACGGAGCCCGAGGAAGCAGAGGATGGATCGGCCGAAGTTGACGAGGCTGATGCCGAACAGCCCTCCGCATTCGATCGCATTGCGGTCACTCTCTCCTCCGAGCTGGATGAGGAGCCCGCAGCCGCAGAGGTGCCTGAAAACGCCTCCGAAAGCATAGACGTCACCGAAGACGCTGAATAACGGCTCTACAAAAAAGAAAGCACTATTGGATCCCAAATAAATATTATTTGCAAGGAGTAATCACTCATGGAAGACAAAAACGTATTTGACATCCCCGCACCGTCCCTCACACTCGGTACCGCTGTTGCCGAAGCTCCCTCACTCGTTCTCCCCGGCGCTGAGGCAGAAGAGGCTCCCACACCCGAATCCGTTGAGATCGACGACAGCATGCTCTCCGAAGAGGAAAAGCAGCAGGTTGCAGATTTTGCCGAAAAGATCGATATCACCGATTCTGCCGTTGTTATGCAGTACGGTGCTCCCGCACAGACCAAGGTATCTCAGTTTTCCGACACCGCTCTCGAAAAGGTACGCACCAAGGACCTTGGCGAGATCGGCAATCAGATCTCCGCGCTTGTAGTTGAGCTCAAGGGTCTCTCCATCGAAGAGGAAGACAAGGGCTTCTTCGGTCTTTTCAAGCGCACTGCAAACAAGCTTGCAGCTCTCAAGGCTAAGTACGATAAGGCAGAGGTCAACGTTGACAAGATCTGCGGAGCTCTCAAGGATCATCAGATCCAGCTTCTCAAGGATATCGCAACGCTCGACAAGCTCTATGCCGTGAACCTCACATATCAGAAAGAGCTCACCATGTATATCCTCGCAGGTAAGAAGCGCCTCAATCAGGAGCGCGAGACCACCCTTAAGGAGCTCCACGCAAAGGCAACCGCATCCGGCCTCGCTGAGGACGCACAGGCTGCACGCGACTTCGCAGATCTCTGCGATCGCTTCGAAAAGAAGCTTTACGACCTTGAGCTTACCCGCATGATCTCTATCCAGATGGCTCCTCAGATCCGTCTGATCCAGAACAGCGACACTCTCATGGTTGAAAAGATCCAGTCCACCCTCGTGAACACCATTCCTCTCTGGAAGAGCCAGATGGTCATCGCTATGGGTCTCACTCACGCAAGCCAGGCAATGCAGGCTCAGCGCGAGGTATCCGACGTTACCAACGCTCTGCTTAAGCAGAATGCTGACGCTCTCAAGACCAGCACCATCGAGATCGCTAAGGAATCCGAGCGCGGCATCGTTGATATGGAGACCATCAAGCACACCAACAATCAGCTTGTTTCCACCCTCGAAGAGGTTATCCGCATTCAGGACGACGGCAGAGCAAAGCGCCGCGAATCCGAAGCGGAGCTCGTTCGCATCGAGGCAGAGCTCAAGACAAAGCTTCTTGAGATCAACACCGATAAGATCGACTGATACGCCCACACCAATAATTCATCAAGGAGAGATCCTTAGAAGGATCTCTCCTTATTTTAGGTATACTTATGACTATTCTGACAGCCGACAGCCTCCACTATTCCATCGGCACCACCGTAATAATCGACAATATTTCGTTTTCAATTAACGAAGGCGACCGTCTCGGCATCGTCGGCGTTAACGGAAGCGGCAAGACGACATTTCTTTCCATCGTTATGGGCGACGTGACACCCGACAGCGGTCACGTTTTCATCGCCAAGGGGAAGACCGTCGGTATGCTTCGTCAGAACGACGTTTTTGCCGCAAGCGAAAGCTGCGAGGACACCGTGCTCTCTCAGATGCACGGCGCTTTTCCGCGTCTTACAGAGGCAGAGCGCAGGCTCTCGGAGCTTGAATCCGCGCTTCTGGAGCTGCCATCCGATTCTGACGAATACACCCGCGTGCTTGCCGAGCACGACCGCGTAAACAAGTTTTACACGGAAAACGGCGGCTTATACTATAAGTCGCGCTGTGTTTCCGTGCTTGCAAGGCTTGGGTTTGACGAAAGCTACCATTCCCTCTCCACGTCCGCTCTTTCGGGCGGCCAGCGCACGCGCCTGGCTCTTGTGCGCCTTATTCTTTCGGAGCCCGATATCCTTATCCTTGACGAGCCCACGAACCATCTTGATATCGATTCCCTTTCCTGGCTCGAGGGATTCCTCTCCACCTACAAAAAAACCGTTATGGTGGTGTCTCACGACAGATACTTCCTCGACCGGGTGACGAACAAAACACTTGACATCGAAAATAAAAAGGCAAAGATATATAACTGCCCCTATTCCGGCTACGCAGAGCAGAAGCGCCGCGACCGCGAGATCGCAGAGAAGCACTATAATCTTCAGCAAAAGGAGATCAGGCGCCAGCTTGATTTCATTGAGCAGCAGCGCCGCTGGGGTCGCGAGCACAACTTCGTGACGATCCGCAGCCGCGAGAAGTATCTTGAGCATATGACCCTCGTGGACAAGCCCGAGAGCCTGCCCAAATCCATTCGTTTCCGACTCGAATCCTCGGGACGAAGCGGAAACGACGTTCTCGACGTACGCGGTCTTACGATGGCATACGGGGAAAACGAGCTTTTCCGTGAGCTTGCCTTTTCCGTGAAGCGGCTTGACCGCCTTTTCATCACAGGCGCAAACGGATGCGGAAAATCGACCCTCATCAAGCTTTTAACGGGCAATCTCGACGCAAAATCAGGCGTGATCGAATACGGCTACAACGTTGAGATCGGCTATTACGATCAGGAAAACCAGAATCTTGACGAAAGAAACACCGTTATCGAGGAGCTGTGGGGCCAGTATCCGTCGCTGACACAGACGGAGGTACGAAATGCCCTTGCCCGCTTCCTTTTCGTTGGCGACGACATCGAAAAGCCAGTTTCCGTGCTTTCCGGAGGCGAGCGCGCACGTCTCACCTTCTGCAAGCTCATCCTTTCAAGGGTGAATCTTCTCATTCTGGACGAGCCCACGAATCACCTTGACATCAAATCCCGCGAGGCTCTCGAGGAAGCCCTTTCCGAATTTGACGGCACGATCATTGCCGTTTCCCACGACAGATACTTTATCGACAAGCTTTCAACGCGGATACTCCCCCTGAAGCATTCCGGCTCAAAGGTGTGGGAGGGCGGATACGCAGACTATATGGCGCATCTTGGCACCGCAGAAGCGGCCACTGCCACAGCTGCTGTTGAGACCGTTTCCACAAACAAGGAAAAATATCTGAATTCCAAAAAGGAAGCCGCTGAGAAGCGGAAGCGCCAGCGCGCGGCGGAGAAGCTTGCCGCCGATATCAAGGCCGCGGAGGACGAGATAGAAGCCATCGACGCGGAGCTTTTCGGCGAAGCGGCAACGGACTATATCCGTGCGGCGGAGCTCGACGCCCGCAAAACGGAGCTTGAAGAAGCTCTGCTTCTCATGTACGAGGAGCAGGAAGCGGCAGAAGAAGAATAAAAAATGCACCGCCCAAGCGGTGCATTTTTATTACAGTTTCCTTGCCTTGAAGATAACGGATATGGGAAGCATCTTGGCTTTCTTCATTTTATCGGTGAGGTCATCCGTTGCAGTCATGGTCTCGTTGTCGGTCTCCTCCACCATCTTTTCAATGCAAAATCCTGCTCTGGCAAGTGCGTTTACGTAGGTGGAAATTTTGCGGTTTGAAAGAATGATCTCGCTGTTGTGAACGGGCATTTTGAAGTAGCTTTCGTCAAAATAGCTTCGTCCGAAAAGGAGCTTGCCATCTTCCATAACGTCCGTACGTTTTTCCGTTGACCATGCAACGCAATAATTGAGGGGATGGTGCCAGCTGAAGATGAACACGCCGCCTGTCTTCAGATATGACGCTATCTTCCCGAAGGTGCCGTCAAGGTCTGTGGTCCAGCCGATTCCGTATATGGAATATACGAAATCGAAATAGTTTTTCGGCAGTCCGGGGTCGATCTCCATAGGTGAGGCGATAAGCTTCGCCTGAATACCGCACCCATTAAGCAACCTTTCTGCGTTCATAAGCTGCTTTTCGGAAAGGTCGGTGCCCCAAAGCTCCCCTGCCCCGCGTTCACCGTGATATTTCAGGGAATGACCGCTTCCGCAGCATATCTCAAGCATCTTCTTGCCATTTACGTCGCCAAAGAGCATAAGCTCGTCCTCTGTCACGCATTTCACTCCGTATTCGGGGAGGGCAGTCGTTCCAAACCAAAGGTCGGCGTTTTTGTTCCAATAATCTTTATTGTTTTCGATTATCTCTATATCTTTTTTCATAAGCTCCCCTCCGTATCGGCTTCGGGGTTTGCCGTCATCTGACCGCAAAGCATCGTGTAGAACCCGAATTTTTCATAAAATCCGCGAAGGGACTCGTCGCCGTAAATGACGGAGATCATATATATACCCGCGTCTCGGATCCTTTCTATTGCGTGGTTCATCATTTCCGTGCCGATACCGCGCCCCTGGAACCGGGGCGACACCATCAGATCCTGGATATAGGCGTCGGTGGTGTTGTTACTGACGACGCAGAGATATCCGATCAGCTCACCCTCGGAATAGCAGCCTATCTCAAATAGGTTGTTCATTTCCGCAGAGGAAAGTGCTCTGTCCATTCTGTTCCACCCAACGGACTGCCGCAGATCTGCGATCTCTTTCGGGGGTATTCGCTTGTCAAGAATAAATTCCATAAAAGTCCTCCGAAATTACTAAAGGGAACACGACTTCGTGTTCCCTTTCAGTAAACGTTTTTATTAAGACTTATTTTGCTTCGTCTTCGGTCTTCTTTACGATCTCTTCGCCGTTGTAGTGACCGCAAGCCTTGCAAACACGGTGATCAAGGTTGTACTCACCGCAGTTGGGGCACTTAACCATGTTGGGTGCTTCGAGCTTGCTGTTATTGGAACGTCTCTTGTCTCTACGAGCCTTAGAAACTTTTCTCTTCGGTACTGCCATCTTGTGTTACCTCCTTTAGATACGCCACGGCGCCGCCGCAACGCTTATATTATTTTTATTTTAATCGTTTGATTCGAGCAACTTCTGAAGGACCGCCCATCTGGGGTCTATCTCCTTTTGCTCGGCGCAATCGCAGCTTTCATGATTGAAGTTGCAGCCGCATTTCACGCATATTCCGGCACAATCGGGACGGCACAGAAGCTGAGACGGGAACGCAAGCATAACCTCCTCGATAAGGTCAAGGTCGATATCGATGCTTCCGTTTTCTTCTATGACATACTCGTCGTCCACGTTGGAAATAACACCGGCACCCGCAATTATCCGCTCAAGCGTAACCTCGACCCTGTCGTGGATCGTGTCGGCGCAACGGTCGCAAAGTGCGTCGTATTCCATTGATGCTGTTACGGAAAGCGAAAGGCAGCTTCCCGAATCGGATATCCTTCCGTCCACCGCGATTCCCGACGTGGGTGTCACGCCCTCGGGCGGCAGCGGCATCCGCTCCTCATCCTTGGATATTTCGTATGAAAACTGAAGACTTTTCTTTCGTCCGGCAAGAACCGAAGTTATATCAAGCTTCATTCTTTTTCCTCCGATAAAGCAATCTCTTCTTAAAATTTCCACACAGAAAACACCCCAATACGAGGACAGCGTTAATTATTATAATGCAGAACACTAATTTTGTCAATAGCATTATCGCAAATTTGTGTGGTAAAAATTCAGTAAAAATCACGATTTTTTCGATTTGTCTTTATTTGTATTCCCTATGTGCGTTGACACTTGATTTGAACTTTGTTATAATAGATAGGTGGCAGAATATGCTCGCCACGGAATGAGTCAGTTTTGTTTGCGGAGACACGGTATGTTCGGTAAAGATTTTTCCCTTGTTTGCGGTAATAAAAAGCTTATCGGATATATAAAGTCCGAGATCCTGCACGGCGGCATCGGCCACGCATATATCATTGAAGGCCCCCGCGGTGTTGGCAAGCGCGACTTCGCCGATGCCTTTGCGGCTGCCCTCCTTTGCGAGGGAGTCGGCGGCGAGGGTGCTCCCCTGCCCTGCGGCGGATGCACTGCCTGCAAGCATATAGCCGCAGGCTCTCACCCCGATATCATCAGGATAGATAAGGGAGATGAAGCATCCATCAAGGTCAGAACGATACGCGAGGTGCGGAACGATGCACACACGCTCCCCTCTGAGGCAGACCGGAAGATATACATTATCGACGATGCGGACACCTTGACCGAGGAAGCGCAAAACGCATTTCTGCTGGCTCTTGAGGAGCCGCCCGCATACGTGACTTACCTTCTGCTCTGCGACGACTCCGCATCCCTTCTTGAGACGATCCGCTCAAGAGCCCCTTCCCTGCGCCTTGCTCCCGCTTCGGACGAGGAGCTCACGGAGTATCTTCTGAACCGCAATCGCGCGGCACAGCGCCTCCGCGACACAGATCCTGAGGGCTGGGCTGAGCTGCTCACCTGCTCTGCGGGATGCGCAGAAACGGCAATGTCGCTTCTTTCGGGAAGCGCCCTTTCTGCCCGCGTGAAGGAAAAGCACGATGCTCTCGATTTTTTGGCCTCCCTGCTTTCCACCGACGGCGACGTTTACATCACCGTCAATGCATGGAAAAAGCCCAAGCGCGATTCCGTGAAGCAGCAGCTTTCGGATATGTCGCTGGCACTTCGGGATATGCTGGTCTCAAAGAAGTCCGCATCTGCAAAAACGGTGTTTTTCACCGGCATCAGCGCCGCTGCCACGGCGTCGGCGCCATATTCATCAAGGAAATTGGCACTTACCCTGGATCTTGTGAACGAAACTCTCGACAGGATCTCATCAAACGCTCAGATCAACGCCGCCATTTTATCTATGGCAGTTATGATCAAGAGCATAAAATAAATCCGGAAAGGACCTCCCTGCGGGGAAACATATATGTCTGAAGAAATCAAAAACAGCAAGCCCAACCGCGGCTACTACAAGAATCGCCGCAAGAACAAGCGCCCCTCCGCAAACGGAGCCGCAGGCGGTGAAAACCGTGCTCCCTCCGAGGAGCCCCGTGCTCACGCCGACGAAGGCACCTCCGCACCTGCCGAGGCTGCTTCTGCTGCTCCCGCGCACCAAAACGGCAGCGCAAGAAAGCCCCGTCACAAGAACAAGCGTCATAATAAGCCTGCGGAAACCGCCGCTCCCGTAAGCACCTCCTCCGCGGTGCCTGCCGAGGCTCCCGCGCCCCAGGTTGAAGACAAAAACCGCTATCGCTACATTCCCGATCACTGGTTCCCTGAGGAAGAGGTCAGGACTGAGCCCGAATACGATCCTTCAAAGCTGGTTGAGATAGTGGGCGTCCGCTTCAAGGAAAACGGCAAGATCTACTATTTCGCGCCTATGGGATACGAATGCCCCGAAGGGCTCGACGTTATCGTGGAAACGGCACGCGGCATCGAGTTTGGCACCATCGCCATTGCAAACAAGCTTGAGCGCCCCGAAACTCTCGTTGCGGCGCTGCGCCCTGTAGTTCGCATCGCCACCGATGCCGACAAGGCAAGGCACAACGACAACGTCCGCTACGAAGCTGAGGCTTTCAAGATCTGCGAGGAAAAGATCGCACAGCACGGCCTTGAGATGAAGCTTATCGACGCCGAATACACCTTCGACAACAGTAAGCTCACCTTCTACTTCTGCGCAGACGGCAGAGTTGACTTCCGCGAGCTCGTGAAGTCTCTTGCATCCGTATTCCGCACAAGGATCGAGCTGCACCAGATCGGCATCCGCGACGAAGCGAAGCTTCTCGGCGGTCTCGGCATTTGCGGCCGTCCCTTCTGCTGCTCCACCTTCCTTTACGATTTCAATCAGGTTTCCATCCGCATGGCCAAGGAGCAGAATCTCTCCCTGAACTCCGCCAAGATCTCCGGCACCTGCGGCAGACTCATGTGCTGCCTGCGCTACGAATGCGAGACCTACGAGGCTGAAATGAAGCTTACTCCCAGAGTGGATTCCGTCGTTAAAACTCCCGAGGGAACGGGCGTTGTTATCGAATCCATGCCCCTTCTCGGAGCTGTGAAGGTGAAGCTGGGCGATGCAGACGATGCTCCCATCAAGCAGTTCAGCCGCGACAACGTTACGATCATCGGCCGCCGCAGATCGGGCTCCGATAAGAAAAACGACGGCGAAAAAGACGGCGACGGCATGGAAAAGGGCGAATAATAAAAAAATTATTTACATTTTATAAAAACCCCTTGCAATCCACATCTTTTGTGATAGAATATTTATGTGAATCGACGGAACGCCATCCGCCCTTTCGCAATAACACACATATGGAGGAATTAGTAATGGCATATAAGATCAACAAAGACGAATGCCTCGGCTGCGGTGCTTGCGCAGAACAGTGCCCCGTAGAAGCTATCTCTGAAGGCGAAGACGGAAAGTACGTTATCGATCCCGATACTTGCCTTGAGTGCGGTGCTTGCGCAGGTCAGTGCCCTGTAGAAGCTATCGTTGAGGAATAATTTCCTGTACTTATAAAATATTTTCAAAGGGGAAGGTAACTTATCGTTGCCTTCCCCTGTATCCTACTTGGAGATATAACGAAGGAGTCTTTTATAGATGCTGAAGAAAAGCGAGCGCATCAATAAAATAAACAACAACGTGACCCTCATCGAATCCGAGGACGGGCTAAAATTCACAACGGACGCATATCTTTTGTCTGCGTACGTGAAGCGCCCCAAAGGGACAACTGTGAAGGCCGCGGAGTTTGGCGCGGGCACGGGTGTTATTTCCCTGCTTCTCCGGGCACGGGGGCTTGCCGACAGCATCACCGCCTACGAGGTGCAGGAGCGTTTTTACGATATCATGTGCCGCAACGTGGAATATAACGGCGCTGAGGGCGCCGTTATCCCCCGCCTTGCAGACGTGAGACAGCTCACAGAAGCCACGGAGGGGTGCCAGTACGACATCGTTTTTTCGAATCCCCCTTATATGAAAATGGGTGCGGGACGCGGCAACGACAGCGACGAAAAAAACATCGCCAGACGTGAGGTGATGGGAGTGCTGGACGATTTTTGCGCCGCGGCGTCGCGGCTCACAAAATTCGGCGGCACCTTTTATCTTGTGTACCGCCCCGAGCGCACGGCTGAGCTTATGACGTCCCTTTCAAATCACGGCCTTGAGCCCAAGCTGCTCACCTACGTTCATCCCGATTCGAAAAGCCGCCCCTCGCTGATACTTTGCGCCGCAAAGCGCGGAGGCAACCCGGGGCTGACGGTGACGCCTCCCCTGCTCCTTTACCGTGACGGCACCCGCGAAGAAACGGACACCTTCAAAAAAATATATGAAACCGGGGCTTTCCCCGAAGGATTTTCACTGTAATGAATGATTTTGACGTAACTGCAAACGAAAAAAACCGCGTTCTCGCGGGAGTTCTTTATCTGGTTGCAACTCCTATAGGCAACGTTGCAGACCTTTCGGAAAGAGCAAAAAAGGTGCTCTCCGAGGTGGATTTCATTGCCGCTGAGGACACGCGCCACACAGGCAAGCTTCTTTCGCTTCTGGGCATTTCCCGCCCCATGACAAGCTACTACGAGGAGAATAAATTCGAATCGGGACGGCGCATCGTTGCGCGTCTTAAGGAGGGCGAAAGCTGCGCGCTCTGCACCGATGCGGGCATGCCCGCCATCAGTGACCCGGGTGAGGACCTTGTGCGTCTTTGCGCAGAGGAAGGGATAACCGTCACCTGCATACCCGGCGCAACCGCCGCTGTGACCGCCCTTGCCCTTTCCGCCGCAAGCACGAAAAGCTTCGTTTTCATTGGCTTCCTTTCAACGGACCCGAAGCCCCGCCGTATCGCTCTTGACGAGCTCCGCGGCGAGCGCAAGACCACCATCCTGTACGAGGCGCCCCACCGACTGAAGCGCACAATCGCGGACCTTCTTGAGGTCTGCGGAGGCGACCGCAGGATAGCTGTGTGCCGCGAGCTTACCAAGCTGAACGAGGAGATAATGCGCACCACACTGAAGGGCGCTGCTGAGCATTACGAGACCGAGGAGCCCCGCGGCGAATACGTGCTTGTGCTCCACGGCGCCGAAACCGCAAACAAGGTTGAGGACTGGCGCGGAATGACGATTCCCGAGCACGTGGCGCTGTACGTTGACGGCGGCATGAGCAAGATGGACGCTATGAAGGCCGTTGCCCGTGACCGCGGCGTTGGCAAAGGCGAGATATACAAGGAAATGAATAAAAAATGAGATAACGAGGGGTGCTTTTTAGAAAAAGCACCCCTCGCCCTCCCCTTAAAAACTTTTATTAAATGGGGGCTATTTATAAAGCGCCTGCAAAGACAAAAACACGAACGCGCCGAAAAGGCACGTTCGTGTTTTTTATTAGTTTTGCTTTTATCTTCTTTTCTTCCTTACCGCGACGACTACTGCGGCGGAGACGACGGCAACAGCGGCGTATGCGACGGTGGCAAAGCCGGTCTGGGGGGCGTAAACATCGTAATACTCGTCGAAATAACTAAGTTCAATTTCGATACTTACAAGCTCACAGTCACTCGCATCTATTTTATCTTGTTCATAATGCAACTTTATATATGTTCGCACAATCCTTTTCCACGCCGGATTATATGGAGCATACATAGTATTCCAATTATATCCTATTTCTATAGTATAGGGATCCTGCAT
>JAZMZX010000036.1:0-33119 GCA_045586225.1 Eubacteriales bacterium | reverse complement strand
CGGGAGCAGCTGCGCCAACAACGCCTGCTACTGCAACGGGAGCTGCGGATACACCAAACTCCTCTTCAACTGCCTTTACGAGCTCATTAAGCTCGAGAAGGGATAAACCCTTAAGCTCTTCAACGATAGCTGTGATCTTTTCGGATGCCATTTTTAGTTCCTCCTAAAAATAATTAATTAAAAAAGATGTACGGCGATTATTCTGCCGCGGGTGCTTCCTCTTCGGAAGCGGGAGCTTCTGTACCTTCGCTCTGTTTGTCGATGATCGCCTGGAGTGCGCGAGCAAATCCGGAGATGGGCGACTGGATGCTTCCGAGGAAGCGGGAGAGAAGAACTTCTCTCGAAGGAATGTCGGCCAGTTCGTTTACTGTTGCCTGGTCGATTACCTTACCTTCAAGGAATCCTGCGCGGATCTCAAAGGTTTCGATCTTCTCGGCGTATTCCTTAAGAATCTTCGCCGGTGCAACCGGATCGGTGTAGCTGATCGCGATCGCGTTCATGCCTGTAAGGTGTTCCTTGATTTCGCCGTAACCAACTTCGTCACAAGCTCTGCCTGTGAGGGAGTTCTTCATAACGACGTACTCAACGTTAGCTTCACGAAGCTTCTTACGCATGATGGTGTCATCGCCAACCGTGATACCCTGGTACTTAACGACAACGCCGGACTGAGCCTTGCGGATCTTTTCGGCAAGTTCTGCTACGATAGCCTGCTTGCTCTCGAGAATCTGTTTGCTGGGCATGTGTTTTCCTCCTCTATAAGATTTATAAAGGTTAGTCAACAAAGACAATAAAAAAATTTCCTACGGCCGGAACCGAGGAAACGGAATTTACAAACGCATCGAATGGGCAGTTTCCGCCATTCGACTCTATATAAACTCTCCTCGGCAGGGAAGCTGAATGCTTTTACCGCAACCTGCTGTCTTTGGATTAACACGAGTATAATATCACGTATAAGAGGGCTTGTCAATAGGTTTTTGCAAACTTTTTCAAATATTTTTGAGTTTTTTCTGCGGCTGTGAACAAGGGCAAAAAGAATACATTTTCAATGTAATACATTTTCAACGCGGCAGACTTGCGCTATACAGCACCCACTATATCCGCAGCAGCCATGCTTCACCCGTAAAGATAACGAAAAAAGAGGAAATGCTTTCGGCATTTCCTCTTTATTGATTTCACATGCTCCGCCTCTGCTTTTCGGCGCGGATGTCGCCTCCCTCGAAGAGAAGCACCGAAAACTCGCCGAAAAGACGGCTCGTGATTCGGTCGGAATAGCGGCGGCGCAGCTCCTGACCGGAGAGATTCGTGTTTATGATCATAGCCTTACCGCGGCTGATACGGGTGTTTATAAGGTTATAAATGCAGGAAACGGTGAACTGGTTCGTCATTTCCGTGCCCAGGTCGTCGATAATGAGAAGATCGCATTCGAAATAACGCTCGGTGGGGTCCTCGTCTGCGGCGCCGTATGAGCTGCGGAACTGCTTAGTTTCAAAATCGGAGATGATATTCTGCGCCGTTTCATACTTCACGTCGAAGCCGCGTTCGATAACGGCAACGGCTACTGCCGTTGAAAGATGCGTTTTTCCGCGTCCCGTGCCGCCAACGAAGATAAGGTTTCCGTCTCCGTCTCCGGAAAAGCTCTCTGCGTACTTTTTGGTCACGTCGTAGTTATGCTTCGCTCCCTGAAGAGCCTCCCCCTCGAAAAATTCAAAGGAGAAGGTGTCGAAGGTCTGCGTGCCCATAAGTGCGCCGATTCCCGAGCTTTCATAGCCCGCCATAACGAGAGCGCGGCGCTTGCAGATGCACATCCTTTCGCCAACGTAGCCCGTGTCCTTGCAGTCGGGGCAGAAATACTCGGGCTCCGTGTAATTTTCGGGGTATCCGTTTTTGAGAAGCGTTGCGGCGCGGCGAAGGAGAAGCTTTTTGTTTTCCACCTCAAGCTCCGCGATCCTTTCCTTTATGCCCGTGGGGCCAAGACGGATGGCATCGATGATCTTGCGCTCGGTGCCCGCAAGCTCGCGGTCTATTTCCTTTATTTCGGGGATCCTCAGGTGCACGTCGTGAAGGCGGCGCTCAGCCACAGCCTCTGCCTTGGCGCGGCGCTCAGCCAGAAGCTCGTTCGCCTTGATATATTCCTCTTTTCTGTATCCCATAGTTCAGTTCCTTTCGTAGCCGTGTGTCAAAGCTCAAGTCCGCGCTTGACGGCAAGGCGGAAAAAGTCGTCGGTATCGAAGTTTTCCGAGTCTGCGGGCTTGCCCTCCGACTCACCCTTTTCAACGTCCGACGCCGTTTTGTAGCTCTTCTCATGCCATGAGGCAAGTATCTTATCCATATAAGGCACGGAGGCCTTTCCGATGGAATCCACGGTCTTTGCGTATGCAAGCTCGATCACGTCAAATTCAAAGGCGAACTCGCGTATCCAGCGGTCGATGGCCGCCTGCTCCTTAGGTGAAAACTTTCTTGCACCCACCCCGATAAGCCTGCGAAGCTTCGCCTCAAAGGTATCCTTCGTTTCAAGCCACAAAAAATGCTCCTCAAGAGCCGCCGTCGTGTCGATGCCTCTGTCGTAAATGGAAACGGTCGTCGCCTCAAGATACTTGACGTTTTTCTTTTCCTTCCGTGCGCAGTACGCCGCCACCATCAGTATGTATTCGTCCTCAACGCCAAGGTACTCCTTCAGCCCCAGGATAACGGAGCACTCGGAGGTATTGAACATTTTGCCGAGAGTCTGCTGGCACGCGTCAAGCAGTCCCTTCCGCTCGGGAGCCTCGGCCATTATCTGCTTCACGTCCTCTGCCGTCAGACGCGGTATCTCGGAGGACAAAAGATGCTTTTTCGGTGCTGGCTCGGCTGCAGCCCCGATAACGGTGAAAACTCCCGCCCCGCGCCAGAATGCAAGGGACGCCGTGAGCTCCTCACGGGTGACGCCTGCGCGGGCTGCCACGGCGTCGGCGCAGGAATCAAAGTCCACACCTGCCATGGGCTCTGCCGCAATGCACAAAAGCACCGCCATATCCGCCCTCGTTGCGGTCTTCACCGCTTCGGCGGCAGAAACGGGTATATTCAAAATTCCGTTCTGATAATTCAACGTAAGCTTCACTCTTTTTCACCAATCTGCGCGGAGCACTCTCCGCTCACTATCCATATTTTTCCACAGTTTCAACACAGTTTTCCACATATTACCATCGCGTTCCCGTCTTACCGACGGCGAAAAACGACAGCAATAATGAAAAACTTACTCGCCCGTTGCACGGGCGTTAAGGGAGGTGTCTCCTCTTTCGCCTGCAAGGTATTCGTAGTATGCCTGAGCGCCTATCATGGCGCCGTTGTCGCCGCAAAGGGAAAGGGGCGGCGCAAAAAACTCAACGCCCTTTTTGCGGCAAAGCTCACCGATGGCGGCGCGCAAATGGGAATTTGCCGCCACACCGCCCGCAAGCACCAGGCGCTTATGAGAGGTTTTATCGAGGGCAAGAGAGAGCTTTTCCACGATAGCGCTGCAAATAACGCGTGTGAATGAGGCGGCCACGTCCTCGCGGCACAGCTCAAAGCCCTTCATTTTTGCCGTATTCGCATAATTTATAACGGCCGTTTTGAGTCCCGAGAAGGAAAACTCAACGGTGTCTCCCGCGATGGCAGGTGACGGAAGCTTAATTGCCTTGGGATCGCCAAGCTTTGCGAGCCTGTCCATCTCGGCGCCGCCGGGATAGGGAATGCCAAGCACGCGGGCGGCCTTATCGAAGGCTTCGCCTGCCGCATCGTCACGGGTGTAGCCTATCTCCTCGTAATCAACGTAGGATTTCACGTCGATGATGCTGGTGTGGCCTCCCGACGCCACCATGGCAAGGAAGGGGGGCTCAAGGGTGGGATGCGCAAGATAGGAAGCGGCAACGTGACCCTTGATGTGATTTACGGGGATAAGAGGCTTATTCTTTGCGTATGCAAGAGATTTTGCAAAGTTGACTCCCACAAGAAGGGCGCCGATAAGGCCCGGCGTGTTTGTAACGCCGATGGCGTCCACGTCGTCGAGTGTGACACCGGCATTCATAAGCGCGTCGTGGGTGATCTTCGCTATTATTTCAATATGTGCCCGTCCCGCGACCTCGGGGACCACGCCTCCGAATCGGCGGTGGATATCTATCTGTGAGGCAACCTCGTTTGAGAGGATCTCTCTTATACCGTCTCCCATTCGGACGACGGCTGCAGAGGTCTCATCACAGGAGCTTTCAAGTGCAAGTATGATCATTTTTTCGTTCTTCTTATTCGTTTTTCAGTATTTTTGTCATCAGTATCGCATCCTCGCGAGGGTGCGTGTAGTATCCGCGGCGGCGGCCAACAGCGGCAAAGCCCGCTGCTTCATAAAGGGCTCTTGCGGCCACGTTGCCTTCGCGGACCTCAAGGTGCAAAAGCTCGGCGGAAAGGTCCCTCGCCGTTTTTTCAACGGCAGACACAAGGGCTCTTGCGATTCCACGCCTTCTGTATTCGGGCAAAACCGCAACGTTTGTGATCTCGCCCTCGCCTGCGATCACGATAACGCCCGCATAGCCCACTATCTCCCCATCGCACGCAGCAGCGGTAACGTGGGAAAACTCGTTTTCCACAAAGGCCAAAACGGAGTCACGGCTCCACGCGGCGGCGCCGAAGCACACGCTTTCAATATGCGCGATGCGGTCTGTGTGGGCGGCCGAGGGGGTCAGATATTCGATATTCATTCTTCGCAGTCACGGCTTTCGTCCTCTGCCGTCTCCTTCAAAAACATAGCGTCAAGGGAGGCCTTGATATCGCAAAGCGCTCTTTTGTATGCTTCCTTGTCTCCGCCGTAAGGGTCAAACACAGGGCGCACCATCGTTTTCACCTTTCCCGCAAAGCGGGGAAACGCGAATATGAGCGCGGCGGTGTGCCTCCCCGTCATAGTGACGACCATATCGGCAGACTCCATATCCGCCTCGGTAACGTTTTTTGCCCTGTGGCCTTCGTAACCGTTATCGGGTGTGGACTCTATCCCGAAAAAGCGCAGCGCAAAAACGGCATTTTCCGAAATAGGGTCGCCCTCGACGGCGGCGATACCCCTTGAAAAAGCATCGTAGCGTCCGCCTGCGCGAAGGTATGCCGCCGCCATAGGCGAGCGGCAGGTATTGCCCGTGCAGACAAAAAGCACCCGGGGGCGGTGTGCCCCGCCCTGCTCTGTCTTCAGGCTGAGGGGCGCGAGCTTTTCCATTTTAATATCCGAACACACCCGAAAGGGAGTCGTCGTTTTCGATCCAGTCGGAGGTGTCTATACGTCTGTGGTGACCTGCGGAATCGCGGATGATAACGGTGGCGATGCCTGCGTTGAGGATGAGGCGCTTACACATCATACAGCTGGACATGCCCGGCACCACGCTTCCGTCGGCAGGGTCTGTACAGCACATATAAAGAGTGGCACCCAGCATCTGCTCGCGGGGAGCGGCAATGATGGCGTTTGCCTCGGAATGAACGCTGCGGCAGAGCTCGTAGCGCTCGCCTCTGGGGATGCCGAGCTTCTCGCGCTGACACTGACCGATATCGGAGCAGTTCTTTCTGCCGCGGGGAGAGCCGTTATATCCCGTAGACACGATAACGTCGTTTTTCACTATGATGCAGCCGTATCTTTTGCGAAGGCAGGTGCTTCTTTCGGAAACGGTCTGGGCTATGTCGAGATAATATTCGGTCTTAGAAACACGTTCCATATTTATAATTCCTCGTTTTTTCGGAAATTTTCTCTGAAAATGTATGCGCAGCGGCGATAAACATACTCATACTATTATATTTTATCAAAGGACGCGGAATAAATCAATAAGTGTTTCCCCAAAGTGAGAAAAAAACGGGGTCCACCGTAAGGCGAACCCCTTTTCATCAGTATTATCTCTTCATCAGTTGTTCTGGCAGCAGCAGAAAAGGATAACGAGAGCGATGATGATTATCCAGCAAATGTTGTTGTCGTCAAATGCTCCGCAAAGGCAGTTTCCCATGTCAATACCTCCATTGTATGATCGACGGAGCTCCTTTCTTTCGGAAGTTACTCCCTCGTTAATCATAATATGTGGGCATCACAAAAGGGTTACAGCAGTGTGAGAGAATCTGCGTTCAGAAAATCGTTTGCGGAGGCAATGCTGTCTGCGGGGAATTCCCGCATGGCTCCGCACTTTGCGCAGATCACGCGGATGGCATCGTCCTCGATGCGGACGCGGATATCGGCCTCGCCCGGGCGGCAGAAGCAATGTATCTTCCCTTCCTCCTCAAGGTCGCGGACGACGAAATTCACAACGTCGAATATCTGCGGATCGGTGAAGGTATCCGCCTTCAGCTTCAGAAATTCCTGAGGGTCCGTGTCGCCGAGAAGCTCTAAAAGCTCCTTTTCCGATTCCTCAAGAGCCGCGCCGACAGCTCCTCTGCCGCCGATGAAGCACACGTTCATTCCCGTGTAGGGGCAAGGGAACGTGAAAAGCTCACGGCCGAAGAACACGGTGTTTCCGATGGTGAAATGGTGAGGCGTGGAACAGAAAAGGCAGGGCACCGTCATACGGATCTTCTTGTCGGAGCCGTACACGATGGTCATTTCGCTTTCACCGCAGGCGCATTTCAGTCTTATCATATCTGCGGAAAGGGCAAAGGCTCCAACCAGGCTCATAACGCCGGAGCCGCAATGGGGGCAACGGTATGCAACCGTCGTTTCTTTTTTATCAAGTACCATAAATAAAGTTTGCTCCGTTCTGGAGTGATTTAATCGTTTTTCAGCTTATTCGCTGTATATTCTCGCAACGCGCTTGCCGATAAGGCACACAAGCTCATAATTGATGGTGCCGGCTGCCTCCGCAAGCCTTGCGAGCCTTTCCGGATCGCCGCCGAAAATGACCACCTCATCGCCCACCTTTGCCGAGGGAACGGCTCCGCAGTCCACGATGCACTGGTCCATACAGATGCGGCCAAGAATGGGAGCGCAGACACCATTTATATAAAGACCGCCGTCGGCGAAGTGACGGAGCAGACCGTCGGCATAGCCAACCGGCACCGTTGCGGCTCTCACGTTTCTTTTCGCGGTGTAAACGCCGTTGTAGCTGACGCTGTCGCCTGCTCTGACGGTGTGTATATGGGAGATGATGCTCTTGAAGGTCATCACGGGGGAAAGCCCGCTGTTTTCTATGGGGAAGGGCTCAAGTCCGTAAAGGATAATGCCCACGCGCACCATATCAAGGTGATATTCCGGGAAGCGGAGGGTGGCGGCGCTGTTGCACACGTGGCGGATAAGGCGCAGTCCTCTCGCGGAAAGCTCCTCCTCCACCCGGCGGAAGCGCTCAAACTGAAGGCGGGTCTTGCCCTCGTCTGCTTCGTCGGCGCACGCGAAGTGGGTGAATATGCCCTCTGCGATGATTCCGTCAAGCTTTGCGGAATCTATGATATTGTCTGCCGCGTCGGAAAGTGCGTCATAGCCAAGGCGGTTCATGCCCGTGTCCAGCTTGAAGTGAACTCTCACGGCACAGCCCTGCGCCACGGCTTCCTTTGAAAGCGCGTGCGCATATTCAAGCGAAAACACGGTCTGTCTTATGTCGTTACGTGCAAGAAGGCCTGCATTTTCCGGAGGGGTATAGCCAAGGATAAGTATATTCGCACCGTACAAAAGGTGAGAATCGAAGGTGGTGCGTATCTGCATGGCCTCCTCAAGGCAGGAAACGGCAAACCATCTTGCGCCGGCCTCGTAAAGGGCGGCGGCACATCTTTCAGCGCCGTGTCCGTATGCATCCGCCTTCACCACGCACATCATCTCAGCGGAGCTGCTGACGGAGCGCCTGATGGCGGTGTAATTGGAGCGGAGCTTACGTAGGTCTATCTCCGCCCAGGTCTTATGTTTGATCTCGTTTTTTTCGGTTATCATTTCTTCGTCCCAACGGGTCCGGTACTCTCGTCAGCCCCGGCCTCGTCTATTGAATAATTGTCCATCTTAAAATCAATGCTGCCGTCGCTTTTGCATATCCTTACGGGAAGCGAAGTTTCCGGGTCCACAGTGACCAAAACTCCTCCATAGCAGCCAAATGAGCACAAAAGCTCCCCATTGTCGCTTCTCTCGGCGGAATAAAGGCTGTTTTCATCGAGAGTGAAAAGCTTTATAACGTCAAGGTACCGCAGGGCAGCGCCGCCTGCAAGGGGCACCGTGAGCCCTTCCGCGGAAAGTGTGACGTTGCCTCCGCTGACGCTGACCTTATAGCCCGCCATTTCTTCGGGATAGGAATACACGATCTCGCCGTCGCGGACGTGGCCCGTCCCGTCATACGGGGCAAGGGTAACGGTGACGTAAAAATCTCCCGTGTCTGTATACAGGGTGCCCGAAGCTTCTGCCGCCGACTGCTGATAATAAAGCGGCGACCTTCCTCCATCCCGGCAGGAGAAGAGAAAAAACAGCGGTATCAGGGCAAAAAGCAGCATTTTTTTCACAGTGTGACCTCCGATATCGGCATAAAAACATCACGGCGCACGCGGCGCCGTAATATTTATACTCTTCGGTATCGTAGGTTATGACACCACTCTCTTATTTGAGATTTTCCTCGCCTGCGTAATGAAGCTCGGTAACGACGGTGCCTCTGTTATAGTAGGAGATGATGCCGAGGGACTTTTCGATCATATCGAAAAGGATAGCGGCCTTTTCGCCTGCTTCGTTGGTGTAAACACCGTAGTATACGTTAGGGTTGGAGGGGGAGGAGGTGTGGTTGAGAATATTCTTGGATGCAATATTCATAGCGTCGAATGCGGCGCGGTGCTCGGGCATATTGTAGGGAGCGATAGCTTCGAAATCCTTGATCTTCATTTCGAGGATAAGCTTTTCCGCAATGTGCTCGTCTGCATGCTCGTCGTGCTTATCGACCTTGAACTTCTTGCCGTAGTAACGGGTGAAGCGGATGGTACCTGCGCTGAGGATCTCATAGCGCTGGTCGTAGTTTACGTATCTCCAGGTTGCGTTGATAAGGGGACGCGCAAGGATAACGAAGATCGGCACGAAAACGAATGCCATGTATCCCATGCCGGTAACGGCTGCAAGGATAGCGATGATAGCAAGGGGAACGATCCAATAAGCAAGACGGACTAAAATTCTCTTTCTCTTGTAATCGCCTTCGGATTTTTTTGGCACAGCATACTCGCAGTTGTATCTGTTTTCACCGTTCATAGTTGATCTCCTTATGTTTTTATCGAATAGTTAAAGGCTCCCGCCGTATGACATGGATACCTAAATTAAATTATATCACGAGTATTTTATAATATCAAGAGCAATTTTTCTCCGACGGGTATGCTCCTGCAATTTTGCCTCCTGCAAGGTCTCGGGGGGCGGATATGAGAATGCGTGGTCATTCCTCTTCGCTTTCAATGCAGTTTCGCTCGTAATTGAATATATACTGCTGGAGCACACCGGCATAGGGGTGAAGGGAGCCGAAGTCCTCCTTTTCGGGGAGCTTTCCGCCGAAATACTTGCCCGCAGTACGCTTTATCCACACGTCAACGGGAAAAGCCTCCAGCCTTCCGTAGCCGAAAAGCAGGGTGCAGGCAGACACCTTGGGGCCAACGCCCTTTATCCCACAAAGAATCCCGTCGGCCTCCTCATATGTTGCCGCCGCAGAGACCCGCGCACCGAATCCTGGATCGAGAAGATACTTCTCCGCTGCGTCGAAAACGTATTTTGCGCGGAAGCCCATTTTCAAGGCGAAAAGCGCATCTGCGCCCGCTCCGTGAAGGCTCTTTGCTGTGGGGAAGGAATAGTGCGCGCCGCTTGCGTCCACAGGCTCGCCGTAGGCTCTGCACATCCTTTCGATGATGCTCTTTATTCTCGGAATATTGTTATTCTGAGAAACGATAAAGGACACAAGTGCCTCCCAGGGGTCCTGCGCCATTATCCTGATGCCGCAGCCTGCCCGCGCCGCACGGGCCAGCCTGCTGTCGCCGCCCCATCTTTCCTCTATCCTTGCGATAATATCCGCATAGTCCACGTCAAGGCCGAGATAGTGGATCCATATTTCCCGAAATTCCGCCTCGGTGGCGCCCTCGATGAAGAGCGTGTCCTTGTTCGGAGACAAAACCTTTATGTATCTTCCCATGGCAACGCCGCCATAGGCTTCATCCGTGCCGTAGATCCCGGGAAATTCCGCTATAACGGGGTCGAATCTGAAGCACTGACCGCAAAGGAAGGTCTCCCCCGCATCGAAGGGATAAACGCCCTCTGCCTTTATATATGGGGTCCCCTTCGGGGTCACACCCTCTTTTACTCTTATTTTATGTATTGCGCCCGTCATATACGGCTCCGTTCTGTGAAAATTTGTATTGTAAAATCGTCGCTGTTATTATATAATATATAGTAAGTATACCTCTGTGAAAGTATAAAATCAAGTGTCAGGGCGGTATTTGTCGATATGGAACAGATCTACACCATTCCCGTTAACGAAAAATTCGAGGCATCGGCTGAGGACCATTCTCTCGGCTGCCCCTTCTGCGCTCTCTACCGCATGCTTGAGGAGGACGAGCTCGCCCTCATTCTCGGCGCATCGATGATGGAGCCCGACATAAGAATAAAAACCAACGAGCTGGGCTTCTGCAAAACTCATTTCGATATGATGTTTGCCCGCAAGAACCGCCTGCCTTTAGCGCTTATGCTGGAGAGCCATCTTGCCGAGCAGAGAAAAACTCTCGCTGCCGGCGGTCTTTCCGGTCTTTTCAATCCCGGTGCCGAGGCGATCAAGGGGCTCACCGAGCTTGAGCACTCCTGCTACGTTTGCGGCAGGATCGAGCGCAATTTTGCCCTGATGGTGGAGACCGCTGCCCTTTTATGGGATAAGGACGAGGAGTTCCGCAAAAAGACGGCTTCACAGCCCTACTTCTGCCTGCCTCACTATAGAATGTTCGTTGAAACAACGAAGGCCCGCCTTCACAAGAAGAGATTCCCCGAATTCTACAAATCCGTATCCGAGCTTGAGCTCCGCTATTTCGACGAGCTTCAGAACGACGTTTCCTGGTTCTGCAAGAAGTTCGACTATCGCTACGACGAGGAGCCCTGGTACAATTCCAAGGATGCCGTGCCCCGAGCCCTCGCCTTCCTTTCCGGCGACATCCACAAGCCGCCGGAAAACAATCAGAGATGATCGGCTCTCATAAGCGGCTTTTCTCGGAAAGAATGCCCCGTATGAAGCCGGTGGCGGCAGTGACGCTCGCCGCGCTTGCTCTGGCATTGAGCACGCTTTCGGGCGTTACCTTTCCCGGACCTGCAGCCTTCCTTTTCACAGCCCTCGCGACCTCCCTTTTTGCGACCCTTATCTTCACCTACCGCTCCCCTTATCTTTACGGGCTGCCCGTGATATCCTTTCTGGCAGCGGCGGTGCTCACCGGGTCGGCCCCTTCGGCTTTGTTTGCGGCGGCCTATGCCCCCGGCGCCATCGTGCTTGCGCTGGCGCTTTATGAAAAGCTGTCAAAGGCGAGAGCCGTTGCCTTCACGTCCATAGCCATCGGAGCAGCCCTTGCCGTATGCGGGATCACAGCATTTATCACAGACAAAAGCTCCCTTCCCACGGTTGAAGCCATCGGCAAGTCGATCGAAACATACCTTTCCTCCCTCTCCTTCAGCACCGAGGACGGCAGAGCCGCTATTTTCACAGAGCAGGCTGCTGCAGGATTGGCAAGATACTTCACCCTTTCCCTGCCTGCCCTCTTTATCATCGTGATAAACACCGTTTCCTTCGTTTCGGTATCGCTCTTTGCCGCGCTTATCAGGCTTTTTATGTTTGCGGACCGCATTCCCGGCGGGAAATGGGTGTACGCCCCCGAGGCAGCATCGGCAGTTTTGTTTCTGCTTTCCTATGCCACCTCCTCGGCTCTCATATCCTTCTCCTCGGCAGACGTTATAGGCTTTGCCGCCGAAAACGTGCTGATAGCACTGACCCCCGCAATGGTGATAGCAGGCTGCCGTATCAGCTATAAGCTTTCCGAAAAGCACGACAAAAAGGTGCTTTTGGTTGCGGCAACCGTTGTTCTTCTGCTTTTTGCCCCGTCTCTTTATCTTATGATAATCTCATTCTGGGGCGCACTCCACGTTATATATAAAAGCATCCTGCCCTATTGGCAAAAGCTTTTTCCTCACGGCACCGACGGCGACGACGGCGGTGACCTATAAAAAAACCGTCACTCAATCTTTATTAAAACGGAGGACCTGCCATGGCTAATAAACCGAATAAAACAAAGAATCTTGCCGGCGTGTCGCCCGAATTCCTTATTGCCGTTCCCGTGGCGATAATCCTTTTCGCCCTTTATGCGGCGCTCACCGCCCTTAAAAAGCCCTTATCCCCCGCGGTAGGCATCGTGATACTCGTTCTCTATTGCGGAGCAGCTCTCGGCATATTCTTCTTTTTCCGCCGCAAGCGCACAGCAAAGGGAATCGAAGCGGAATCTGTTTCTCCCTACCTTGGCGACATTATGACGGATGCTATGATGAACATCTCCGTTCCCTCCGCTATCTGCGCGGAGCACGGCATTGTCATCTGGAATAACGGCGCATTTCAGGAGCTTGCAGGGGAGCTCGGCACAGGCGGCAAGCTTCGCGGAAAAGCACTTTCCGCCATCATCCCCGTTAAGTTTCAGGACCTTGCGGCCGACACAGGCTACGGCGTCCGCGTGAACATTGGCAAAAACGTTCTTCAGGTGAAAAACTACCGTTTCCGCGTAAACGGACAGCTTTTCAATATGATCACCGTTTACAACAGAACGGAGATCGAAAATCTCCGCCGCGAGCTTTCCGCAGAGCGCACTTTGGTGGCTCACATCCAGATAGACAACTTAAACGAGCTTTCCCAGTATGAGCACGGCGAATACCGCGACGCATCCCGCGACGTTGACGCAATTTTGAAGGACTGGTCCGACAGCGTCGGCGGCATTCTTCGTGAATACGAGCGAAACAAGTACATCTTCTTCTTCAAGGAACGCTACATCGACGAATTTACTCTTCGCAAATTCGACGTTCTCGACCGCGTGCGCGAGGTAAGAGTCGGCGAGGGATTCACTCCCGTCACCATCTCCATCGGCATCTCCCGGGACGAGGGCTCCCTTTTCGAATGTGAAAGAGCCTCCTTTGCGGCTCTCGACACGGCCCTTCAGCGCGGCGGCGACCAGGTCGTTCTTCGCTCCGAGGGCGGCTCCGAATTCTTCGGCGGACGCACCAAGGCCATTCAGAAGCGCACGAAGGTCCGTTCCCGCGTTATCGCAGGTGAGCTCACCCGCCACATCTGCAACGCAGGCAGCGTTCTCATTATGGGCCACCGCTACCCGGACTTCGACTCCATCGGAGCCTGCATCGGCATTGCAAGGCTTGCCATGCACTGCGGTGTTGAGGCTCACATCATCACCGACGTAAAGGATAAAAACATCAGCGGCTGCATTGAGCACGTTTCCTCCGTACCCGGCTACGAGGCCATTTTCGTAGACGAGGTCACCTCTCTCGATATGCTCCGCTCCGACACTCTCGTTATCATCTGCGACGTGAACAATTTCTCCCACCTTGCGGCTCCCGACGTTGCAAAGGCGGCTCAGAAGTTTATCGTTATCGACCACCACATCAAAACGGCGGACCCGCCCAAAGAGGCAATTCTTGCCTACATCGAGCCCTCCGCCTCCTCCACCTGCGAGCTCATATCCGATATGCTTGAGCAGATGTATCAGTCCGGCGGCATTGTTGCCTCCGAGGCAGACGTTATGTACGCAGGTATCCTTCTCGACACAAAGCAGCTCACGCGCTCCACGTCTCCGAGGACCTTCTCGGCAGCCATGTATCTGCAGAGCTGCGGCGCAAATCCCGAGGTTGCGGCTGAATTTTTCCGCACCGGTATCGACGACTTCACCCGTCAGGCGAAGTTTGAATCCAACGTCACCATCTATCGCGGCTCCATCGCCATTGCCTGCTCCACAGAGGCAGGCTCCGCCGCCGACAGAGTTGCCGCTGCTAAGGCTGCGGACAAGCTGCTCACGGTGAAAAACGTCACCGCGGCATTTGCCGCCGTTTCCATCGACGGTGTCGTTCACATTTCCGCACGCTCCACGGGCGTGCTCAACGTTCAGCTCATTCTTGAGCGTCTCGGCGGAGGCGGTCACTTCGACGTTGCCGGCGCTCAGATAAAGAACGCGGAGCTGGATGCGGCTCTCAAGAGCCTTAAAACCGCCATCGACGATTATATCGAAGAGGCAAAGATCAAGCTTTAATTTTTCAATTTCAAAGATAATTCAAGAATAAAGCCCCGGAGGGCTTTAGAGGAGGCATTATGCAGGTAATTCTTTTGGCAGACGTAAGAGGCCAGGGCAAAAAAGACGATATAATCAAGGTATCCGACGGATACGCACGCAATTTTCTTCTCCCCCGCAAGCTCGCCCTTGAGGTGACTCCCGCCGTTCTTCGCGATCTTGAGGAGCGCAACGCAGAAAAGCGCCGCATCGCGGCTGAGGAGCTTGCCGCAGCCAAGGCTGTTGCCGAAAAGCTTGAGGGCGTGCTGGTCAAGCTCACGCTCAATTCCGGTGCCGACGGAAAGATCTACGGCTCCGTTACCGCAAAGGACGTTTGCGACGCGCTGAAGGCGCAGCACAAGATCGACATCGACAAGCACAGATTCGGTCTCTCAGACCCCATCAAGAGCTTCGGCACCTTTGAGGTGAAGGTCAAGCTCCACGCTGAGGTCACCGGCAAGCTGAACGTGCTCGTAACCGAAAAATAATATGGCAAACGAAATCACGGGCAGAAAAATGCCCTTCTCCCTTGAGGCAGAGCAATCCGTTCTTGGCTCCATACTTATATCCCCCGACAGCTTCGACGCCATCGCGGATACTGTGTCCAGCTCGGATTTTTACCTTGAGGAGCATAAACAGATATACATGGCGATGCAGGAGCTTTTCCTGAAGAATAAGGATATAGACCCTGTGCTCGTTATGGATACACTCGTAAGGCTTGGTGTGTACGACGAATCCGGCGGCAAGGAATATCTCCGCACGCTGGCTGAGATCGTGCCCTCCGCCTCAAACGTGCGCGACTACGCCACCATCGTCCGCGATAAGGCCACCTTGCGCGCGCTCATTTCCGTTTGCGAGGATATTTCCACCGCCGCATACACCGAGGGCGAGGACACGGGATACCTTATCGATTCCGCCGAATCCCGCATACTCGGGCTCTCTCAGGGCACCGAAAGAAACGGATTTGTCCACATCAGAGACGTGCTTCTGAAGCAGTTCAACGCCATTCAGGAGATCTCGGAGCACCCCGAGGAAAACACCGCAATGCCCACGGGCTTCTCCGACCTTGACCGTACCCTCGTCGGCATGGCGCCCGGCGACCTTGTCCTCATCGGCGCGCGTCCCGGTATGGGTAAGACCTCGTTTGCAATGAACGTTGCCGTAAACGTGGCGAAAAAGCAGAAGGTGCCCGTTTGCGTTTTCTCCCTTGAAATGTCCGCAGAGCAGCTCACCTCCCGTCTGCTCTCAAGCGAAGCCCTTGTGGACAGCACCGCTCTGCGCCGCGGAGATCTTTCCCGCGACGACTGGCGCAGGCTTGCGGAGGCTTCCGCCATCCTTTCCGAATGCGACATCTACATAGACGACACCTCCGGCATCACCATTGCGGGAATGAGAGCGAAGCTCCACCGCATGAAGAACGTAGGGCTCATCGTCGTCGACTATCTGGGTCTCATGCAGAGTGACCGCAGGATCGACAACCGCGTTCAGGAGGTTGCGGAGATATCCCGTAACCTGAAGCTTCTCGCCAAGGAGCTCGGCATCCCCGTTATCTGCTGCGCACAGCTTTCCCGTGGTCCCGAGTCCCGTCAGGACAAGCGCCCCATGCTTTCCGACCTTCGTGACTCCGGTGCCATCGAGCAGGACGCAGATATGGTTATTTTCCTTTACCGCGGTGAGTATTATAAAACCACCGGCGCCGCCGAGGAGGAGGCTGAGATCATCGTTGCCAAGAACCGTCACGGCTCCGTTGGCACCGTTAAGATCGGCTGGATCGGTAAATACACCAAGTTCCTCACCCGCGAATCCGACGACGGTATGGAGCCGCCCCAGTGATAAGGACATGACACGCAAAATTTTGTGCAGTATGAAAAAGCCCCTTCTTCTTTTCATCATCATTGCCGTACTTGCCGCCGTTATAGGTGCGCTGGCGGCTGTTCCCTACGTTAACGACCGTGCCGCAGAAAAGCTTGCGGATTCCCTTTCCTCCCTGCCGCCTCCCGAAGAAGCGGATGTGCTGGAGGCCGTTTATGCCGCCGGCAATCTGGCCGGAAACGGCAACGGGATGCAGTATTTCGCCGCAATTCTCCTTTCCTCGGAGCTTTCCCCGGAAGAGCTTGCCGACTATTACCGCCGGCAAACGGGTAAAGGATCCGTTTTCGCAGCGGAGCAATCGGGAAGCGATATCCCTCAGTCTGAAAGAGGCGCGCTTTCCTTCGCTGCAAGCCTCGACGGGAGCAAAAGCTACCGCATCGTCTATATATGGGAGGGCACATCGTCCTTTTACCGAAATCTCGATATAAGAGCACACTAATAAAAAGTGCGAATGAAGCAATGCTTCATTCGCACTTTTTTTCGTCAGTCAAGAATGCTTCCCTCACGGGTGAGCCTTTCGTCCATCCACTGATAGCGCATATTCACAAAATCCCGAATGTAATCGAGATGCCCCTCCCAGGTGTGAACGAGGGTGGAGGCGGTGCTGACGCCTATCTGATACTTCAGCACCTTTGGCCACACGGCGAAGTTGTTCTTCTGGGCGTTTTTTATAACGGCAGCATTCGCATCAACGGAATCCAGCGCCGTTTTCAGAAGGACCTCCTTCTTCTCTTCCCATCTTGCCTTAACGAGAGAAACGAAATATTCGTCCCTCAAAAGATAATACATCCAGTTCTTATAAAGGTAGCCGTAGGTGGAGTCAACGGAGACCCATCCCTCGTAGTCCTTGATATCGTCAAGGTGGTTGCCGAATGCCATATCGTAGTCCCAGATGGGACCTGCCGTCAGCTTGCCGCCTGCAGGCTTATACATATAAAGGCTGCGGTAGAAAACGCACTCGGTGTTGTTCGTCAGCTCATTCACGATGAACCAGTCGACCCAGGAATCAACGTCGATGAGCGACTGCCAGTCTCCGCCCTCGGATATTGCCTTATCAACGGCGGTGATGTAATTATATATGTACTTATAGGTAGAGTTTTTCGCCTCGGTTATCTCGGGCTCCTTCACGTACACACGCTTACAGTAGGTGGTGTTGAAATAATCCTTGCCGTAAACGTTTTCGCTGTCGTAATCCCAGCCAAATTCAAGAAGGAAGCCGAAATCCTCAAGCTTTCCGTCATCGCCGTAAATGGGGTCGCCCAGGTCAACTCTGTCGCCCGCATCCTCAATCTTCTCTGCGATCATATATATGCCCTGATATTTGCCGTTTACGTAAAGGTCCACCGCCTTGTGGGTGGGAGTGAAGCCCAGGCCGTCAAGGGTCTTTGCCATATCGGAGGCAACGCAGTTTCTGATAAGCGAGGGGTCCGCGTAGTTTGAAACGAGCACCCAGTCGCGGTTTGAATCGAGGCCCAGCACAGAGGCCTTTTCGTCCAGCTTCAGCCTGTAGGCGTGCTTGGGGAATATGCGCCAGGATGCGTTTCCGCGGCCTCGCACGTTCATGGCATAGGTCTCGCCGTCAAGGGTCATGGTGGCACGCTCGTATACGGTTTTGGAGGCAATGTCCTTGCCGCTTGCGGTGTCGATGGAGAGTATCGGTATACCGTAGCTCCTGCGCTCTGCATTCAGCCTGTACACTCTCTCCTTACCGTCTCCGTCGGTGACGGTGATGAGCCTTTGCGAATCAAGGTCAACGGCGCCCTTGATCTCGTACGTGCCTCCGTCGGCGGTGACAAGATCGATGTACGCCTTATCCACGTTTCCGTAGCCGAAGTCGTAGGGATAATAAACGGTGATAACGTTTCCGATAACGGTGCACTCACCGTCTGCCTCGGTCTTTTTATTTTTGTCCTTATAAAGCTTAACGCCGGAAATCTCCCTTTTGCCCTCTCCGCCCAGCCTGTCGCCCTCATATGCGGGCTCGCTGCCGTTGAAGGATGCAACGTTCATATACATCGCCACCTCATAGGAGAAGGGCACGTCGCCGCCCCTCCACGCAAGGCTTGCGCGGGGCGCATCTATATAAAAGGAAAGAAGATTTTCGTTCGTCGTCAGGCTGATGCCGCATTCCGCGTCCGTTTTTATGATGATACGTGCGCCGTTTTTCATATCGGCGTCGCCGAGGAATAGCATATCCACCGCCGTGGGAATAATAACGTCACTTTCAAATATAATGCCATCGGCAAGAATAACGACGGGAGCCTTGCCCTTTGACTCAAAATAAGAGGACAGGGCGCCAAGCTCGGCAAGGGATGAAAGCTCCGCTTCCGTTTTCACGAAGAAAACGTCGCCGTATCCGATGGGTCCCAAAGAAGCGGACACGTTTTGCGCAGGAGGGAGCGGAGATGCCGGAGGGCTGCCGACGCCTTCGGGTGTATCACCGCCGCGAAGGAGCATCACCGCCGCAAAGGCGGCAATAATAAGGAGCGCAAACAGAGCCACTACCGCCGTCAGCGCGATATAGGAATTTCTTCTGCGGCTTTTGCGGCGCCTGCGTTTATTGCGGCTGTTCATGCCCGCGTTGCGGCTGTCGGCACGGATGCCGTTACGGCTTGCGTTTTGCTGCTGTCCGTTCACTCTGTGTCACTCCTTTCCCGGATGTTATACTCTCAATATAATATCACATAGAGCCGAATAAATCTACCGAAAATCACATTTGCACCCGATTTTTTGTTTTTTCACTTGTGAAGTGCCGCAAACTGTGATATACTCAAAATTACAATAACTCACGATGAAAGTGTTCCGATATTTATGGAAAAACCGTCTTTCAAAAGTAAGATCCGCGAATACGTTACCCTGACCCTTGCCACTATCCTTCTGGCAACGGGAATTTACGTTTTCCGCTTCCAGAACAACTTCACATTCGGCGGTGTTACGGGTATTTCCCTTATCCTTGCCGCCCTTATAGACGTAACGGCGTCAGACATTGTGATGATACTGAACGTGCTGCTTCTGATCGTGGCATTCATATTTCTTGGCCGCGGCTTCGCCTTCAAAAGCGTGTACGTCACAATGCTTTATTCCATAATCATCTCCGCACTTGAGCGCTTTTTCCCTATGTCTTCCCCGCTCACAGACGACATAATGCTCGAGCTGGTGTTTGCCGTTGCAACGCCTGCCGTTGCCTCCGCCGTCATTTTCCATTTCGGAGCCTCCAGCGGCGGCACCGACATCATCGCAATGATAATCAAGAAATACACCGGCACCAACATCGGCACGGCGCTTCTGGTTGCCGATGCACTGACGGTTGCCTCCTCCTTCGTCGTTTTCGGCGCGAAAACGGGTCTTTGCTCCCTTTGCGGTTTCCTTGCAAAATCCCTCGTTATCGACAACGTTATTGAAAGCATCAACCTTTGCAAATATTTCAACATAATTTGCGTTGATCCCAAGCCCATTTGCGATTTCATCATAAACGTACTCCACCGCGATGCCACCGTTTACGAAGCAAAGGGCGCCTTCACCGGCAGCGACAAAAAGGTCGTTATGACCGTTATGAATCGAAGCCAGGCACTCCAGCTCCGAAATTTCATCAAAAATCAGGAGCCCGGCGCTTTTATTATGATCACCAACACAAGCGAGATCATCGGAAAGGGCTTCCGCGGCGCATAAACCGCAATATGAAAACAAAAACGCACACCCGAGGGTGTGCGTTTTTTATTTTGATCTTACCGGAGCCTGCCTCCGATTCCGTAATTGTCAAGCATCGATCTCAGCTCCTGAACGTCACTGCCGAGGCTGTTGATATCTGCTGTGCCAAATGTATCCTGCATATATCCGATAGGCTTGATATTTGCGATTCCCGACCACGGCAGCCACACTCCCACGGTACCGAAATTAAAATCGCTCACGTTCGTTGCTTCAGGTCCGATGGCGCGGTACTTCCAGCCCATTTTTCCGTCGTAATCGGTGCTCAGCTTCGTGTTTATCTGCAGCAGCTTTGCCGCTTCAAGATAAAAGCTCTTGCCTGTGAACACGTACAGCTTGAACATTTCGTAATACATAAAGGCGGAATAGTTGTCCGCACCCGAATGACCGGTGGCAATTATCGAGAAGCCCGACGTGCCTCCGTCGGTAAACGGGTTGATACGGTTCGTGTCTTCCTTTCCGGGGCATGCAAAATCATAGCAATAAACCCAGCTCATTGCAGACACCGCCGCGTGCTCCGCCGCCTTAAGATACTTCTCCTCGCCGGTCAGTGCGTATGCGGCGTTGAAGCCGTACATCGCATAGATAGCCGCTTCCTTATCAACTGTATTTGCGTTGTCGGGCGTTCCGCCAATGTATTTCTCAAGCTCGAGATAAAGCTCGTTGTAGCTGTATTCCGCAGCATTTACCGCCGCAGTCTTATACTTTTCCTCTCCCGTCAGCTCATACATTTTTGCAAGAAAACGTATTGCCACGGGGGTATTAAGCTTGGACGTACCCTGATATCTGTTATCAGAGGTGTCGGTACACACCTTGCCGTTTGTAAAGTAGGCTCTGTAATAGGAGCCGTCGTCGTTTTGATTCTCAGCAAGGAAATCTGCCGTTTTCACAAGGGCGGCCAGCCACTTTTCTCGGTCCTCTCCGTTTGCAGCGGCGATCTTATATGCATCGAGGATGCCCTCCATGCCGTCCACGAAGCAACGGAGAAACGAGGGATACCCTCTCGACTGACCTGCAGTCTCATTGTTTCTCGGATCCCACCAGACGATGGGGAGAGCCCCCTTCATTATGGTGTCGGAGGTCCAGAAATCTATTATGGCGTTGCCCTTTGATATGTGATCCTCGCTGTTGTTTGCATAGCCGTAGCGCAAAAGATTATATCCGACGGATGTTTGCTGACCCACAAATCCCATCTGGAACGTATATTCCACCACCGTTCCTCTGCTGAGATCTATGCTCCACGGAACTCCCGCCGCTATAACGTCACCCGTTCCGTAATCTCGGAAGGTGCGCGCAAACACGTCGATATTGTATTCGTATATATCCTCCATATCTATGCCCTCAGCTATCTCCGGTGACTCTGCCATATACGCATGCATAAAGGTCTCCGTCATGGCGTCAGCATAGGTGTCTGCCTTAGCGGGAATGATGGAAAGGCTGTATTTCTGCTCGAAGCCCGACGTTACCGGATGAAATATACCGTTCACGTTCCGATTGGTATAGTACACTCTGGGGCACTCCAGAGAGGGATAACAAAAATCCACGGAAAGACCTTCGCGTATCTTATATCCGATAGAGCCGTACTGAAGCTCGCCGTTCACATCGCCGTGACTGCCGCCGCCAATGTTGCCGCCAACGGTTATCTCAGGGTTCAGATGGGCTATTGCCACCGAATACTTATCCTTCGACGAGCGGAGCATAGCCAACGGCAGACCCGTTCGCGTTTCCTTTACGTACACGCGGTCCACGTTCAGGTCGGAGCCTATTGCGCCCGAGACCATATCCTTCGAATCCTTATAAAGTATGGAGGGGATAAACAGATCGTGTCCCTTTGCCGTTTTCGTGCCGTTGGCGTCGGCAAACGAAAATACCGAACGGAAGCCCGGATCCTCCTTTGCCGCATTCACCACTGTGACCTTCCTATTGACGGCAAAGGTGCCGGCTTCGGTAACGTAATAGCTGTCCTCGAATCGGAATTCGCTGCCGTTTTCCGTTTTCAGCGTTGCCGTTGCACAATAGCCGCCGTCGGCTTCGGCAACGGAGCTGTAGGGCTCTGCATAATTGGCTTCATTGAAAAGCCCGGGGCCGCGGGTTTCATCGCGCACCGTTATCATGGCAGGCGTGGGGTTGCAGAATGCAGTTTCCTTTTCCGTCTCACCGTCAACAACGTAAACGCCGTAGCCCGCGTCCGTTTTTTTGAAATCAAGCCTGAATCCCTTTGCCACGAGAGCCCGGGTTCCGTCAGGCAGCGTCACCGTAGCGGAAGGCTCGGCATACGTGCTGTCCGTCGATTCCCCCTGAACGGCGCCACCGTCAGCGCAGGCAGAGAGGCAGCCGAGAACAGGCGCCGTCAATAATGTGAATAATAGCATAATACTGATGGTTTTTTTCATAATCATGATCTGTGGCACCGATCAAACAGCCGTTTTAGTTAGTCGGCTGCCCTTCAGCGGCGCTTGATGATAGCGCAGCCCAGAGCAGATACGACCGTAACGATGGCAGCTGCCATACCAACGGAAGCTCCGCAGCCCTTTTCCTCGGCGGGTGCCTCGGTCGTAGGTGCTTCCGTGGCGGGAGCCTCGGTGGCGGGCTCGGTTTCGGGTGCTTCCGTTTCGGGATCAGTCTCCGGAGCCTCAGTAACCGGCTCGGTGGTTATTTCAACGATCTCCTCGGAAGGGGTACTGTACTGAGCGTAAATGCCCGCGATCTCGTCGTCTGTGAGAACCTCGTTATATATGATGACCTCGTCAAGATATCCGTCGATGCACCAGTTCCATGCGTTTACGCCAAAGTAAACGTATGCATTGTCAGACTGTACGTAGGGAAGGTCTCCGCCCTCGCCAACAAGCTGTCCGTTATAATAAAGCTTTCCGTAAGAAAGACCGGTATCTGCATCGTAGTCGATGGTTATCGCAATATGAGTCCAGGGAAGCGCTGCTCCGCTAAAGGGATTTTCGGCGGGATAAACTGCAATTCTGTTGCCTGCTGCGTTATTGGAGCCGATGCACGGACCCTTTGTTCCCCAATCCTCGAAGAATTCGGGCCACACGCCGATCCACGCCTCGCCGCCGAGCCCCAGCGCATTGCTCTGATTCTGCTCACCCCACCAGATAAGAGGCGTCGTAAGAGGACAGTTCTCGGAGCGCACCCATTCCATGATCGTTACGCTTTGTCCCGTGGGAGCCGCGAATTTGATTCCGTCCTTAACGGACGTCTCGGATTTCCACGCATATCCGTCTACACCTTCGATCCAAACGTAGTCCTCGGGATCGTAAAGCGGATCGTCGAACAGATATCCCACGTATTCGGCGGAGGGTCCGCCTGCCACTTCGTTCTTAAGGTTTCCGTCAAGCTTCCAATGGCCGAGCAGATCTCCGTCGGGAAGCTCTATGGCAAGTGTGGAAATACTCATCGCCGCAACAAGCGCGAGAATAACGAGTGTACTGATGATCTTTTTCATAATCAACCTCCTTGACAGTTGAAAAAATCGTGCCTGAGCGTAAATGCGGGGAACACGGAATTCTCTCTGCATTTGCGACGGCTACTTTTCGTCAGGATCGCCGCAAGTGGGATCCTATGGTTTAATGATATCGCACGCATACGATAATTCTATAAATATTTTGACCACCACTTACAATATTTTGACCTTATATCGGCATTCTCGCTTAATATTAAGGGAATACTTCTCGGATATTGTTGCTATATTAACAATTCGCTTTATTGAAAACCTTCATTTCTTGTGGTATACTTTTTTTGACGAAGTCAATTTTTACAGAAGGTTAGCATGGGAAATTTCGATTACAAATACAATCAAAGCTTTATGCGGGACCCACACATTCACGGCACCGGTGCGTTTCCCCTCGCTCTGTATAAGGTGCTGGACACGCCGAAGCTCCTCCCCGAGGGCGTGAATTACACAAGCCTGCCCCCGCATTACCACAACGAAATGGAGATCTTCTATCTTCGCTGCGGCAAATGCAGCTTCTATATCGATGGCACTGAATATATCCTCACCGCAGGCAGCGCCGTTCTTGTTTGCCCCGGTATCATGCACTGGGCATACATTTCCGACACGGATGAAAACACCGTTTCCCTTGCAACGGCTTTTCACCCGCGGTTTCTCACGGGGATCTCCGGCGACGTGGTGGACACCAAGTATTTATCGGGCATATTCAACAGAACTGTAAACGTACCGCCGCTTCTGTCTCCGGCTGTGCCGTGGCAGGCGGAGATCTTAAAAAAATACGAGGAGCTTCTGTCGCTTTACGACGAATCCGGTTATCCCGACGACTGTACCATACACAAAGATGAGGTGCTTTCCATCAAGCCGGATGAAAGCTTCGCCGAAATGAAGATAAAGAGTCTCCTTTTGGATATTTTCTATCACTACATGAAGAATTCCGTCAGCGATAAAAACGAGAAAAGAATAAACAGGTCGGCGCTTTCCTTCATGCTCAGCTCTATCGAATACATACACGAGCATTATGCCGAAAAGATCACCCTTTCGGATCTGGCACAGCGCGCTTATATGAGCAATGAATACTACACCCGCGTGTTTATGAAATACATGGGCTGCAGGCCCTTCGTATACATCAATAATTACAGAATAAAGAAAAGCGCTTCCCTTCTGATCAACACCGACATGAACGTGACGAATATCGCTATGAAATGCGGATTTGCAACGGTGAATTACTATAACCTCCGATTCCGCGAGATCATGAACTGCACGCCCACGGAATACAGAAGAAGCGCGGGGCATGCGCCGCCATCTGCAGCGACTGCCCGCAGCTTTTGACATATATCGAAAAAAAGATCCCCCGATGGCTTACCATCGGGGGATGATCTTTATCAGAACTTACTTATTATACCCGAATCAGTCGGAGATGTAGGGCATGAGAGCCATCTGGCGGGAGCGCTTGATAGCGAGCGTAAGCTGACGCTGATGCTTAGCGCAGGTACCGGTGATTCTGCGGGGAAGAAGCTTGGAGCGCTCGCTTACGAACTTGCGGAGGCGTGCGGTATCCTTGTAGTCGATGTAATCAACCTTGTCTGCGCAGAAAACGCAAACTTTCTTTCTTCTTCTGGGCGCCTGACGATAGGGGCGCTGAGTGTTTTCGGTTCTTTCGGTCTTGGGAGCCGTGTTCTGGTTGTTATCCATTGTTATTAAACCTATCCTTTCGTAAATTACGTCCTACCCATCAGAAGGGGAGGTCGTCGTCGTCCGAGATCTCCTCGAACTTGGCAGCGGCGCTGTTGCCGCCGGTGTATGCAGGCGCACCGTATGCATCGGGAGTATATCCGCCGGCAGAGGAGCCTTCACCCTTGGAGTCAACGAACATAGCTTCATCAACGATAACCTCGGTGGAGTATCTCTTCTGGCCCTGCTGATCGGTCCAGCTTCTTGTCTGAATGGAGCCGGTAACACAAATTGAGCTGCCGCGGCGGAAATATCTGGTGATGAATTCCGCGGTGGAGCGCCAAGCGATGCAGTTAATGAAATCTGCCTGCTGGGATTGCTGCTGACCGTCCTGACTCTTGGATTGGAAACGGCGATTGACAGCTATCGAAAAATTTGTCATGGGTATGCCGGAAGCTGTCATTTTTAATTCAGGGTCAGCAGTCAGTCTTCCGCCTAAAATAACCTTGTTAAGATTGAAGTTAGCCATCTTCGCGCCTCATTATTCTGCTGCGGGCTCTTCTGCTGCAACTTCCTCAACGACTTCAACTGCCTCTTCAGCTGCGGGAGCTTCGGTAGCGGTCTTGTTTACGTTGATGGTCTGCTTCTTCTCGTCAACAGAAAGGATCATGTAACGGAGAGCGTCTTCGGTGATACCAAGAACTCGAGTGAGCTCTGCTACGAAAGCGGGCTCGGACTTGAAGTATACAAGTACGTAGTAGCCTTCGGTCTGATAGTTGATAGGATAAGCGAACTTACGCTTGCCCCAAACGTCCTCGGCAACGATTTCTGCGTTGTCTGCGATAAGGCCTCTGATCTTTTCCACATTGGCAGCTACCGCTTCTTCGCCGTTCTTAACACTGAGAGCGAAGAGGACTTCGTAGGTGTTCTTAATGTTTTCCATGTTAAAATACCTCCTCATGGACTGTGATGACTGCCGCCGTAACGTCATATTTGCGGCAGTAAGGAGACATAAAAGCGCGCCAAAAAAGCCGTCGCTTTTATGCAACGGCTTATTGTATCATATAAAATCCGGACTGTCAATAACAATTTTCCGACATTATAAGATTATTTTATTCTCCAAGCTCTCCCTTGATGGCTGCCACAATGTCTGCATAATGAGAGGTGCGGAGCTTATAAACGATACCTGTTTCGGGAACGGTGATATACACGTATTCCACCTCGTCCACGTCTTCGGTGTCATCTGCTTTTTCGGTGAAGGTGTCGCCGAAGAGGATGGTGAAGCTGTCGTCTCTCGCGATCTGGGCGCCGGAGGTGCCCTCCTCGGTGGAAACGGATTCATAGCTTGTGAAGTCCATGGCTATCTTAAGGGCGGGGATATCGAGGCCGTAGTCCTTGAGATCGTCATCCGAAACGGCGTATTTCACGCAGGTGTCGTACTTAAGCTTGATATCGAGATTGAAGGTGTCGAGTATCACCTCAACTGCGGAATAGTTGATGGTGCCGTCCTCGTTTTCCGTTGCCGCAGACTGGGGAACGGTGAGTGCTGCAGCTTCTTCACCGTCGAAGGAGACCTTCACGGATTCAATATCCTCAAGCTTGGGGCAAGGCACCGCTGCAGACATGAAGAGATCCGCCTTCGTATAGTTGAAATAGCTGAAGAGCGCGTTATTCACCATGTAAACGTAGTCGGCGCCTTCTTCATAGAAGTAATAGTAGCCTGTCAGCTCGTTTTTATCGCCGAAATAGTATTTGCGGGTGTAGGTCTCCTCGCCGTTCTCCTTATAATAAGTTACGTTGAACTCAAATTCGGGATCGTCGAAGCCATAGGTCTCAAAGGAAGACTCCTTATATTCGATCCTGCGGTATCCGCCGTAGTCGGAGATGGCCTGAGTCATATAAACGACCTTCTGCATATCCAGAGGGAAGCTTTCGTCTCCGGAGAGGACCCACTCACCGTTTTTCACCTCAAGGTCCACGGTCTGACCGTAGTGAGTGTAGGAGAGCTTTGTCATATATGCGTAGTTCTCATCGATAACGGTGAAGGTACCGATATCCATAAGCTCGAGGTCCTTGGTCTCCTCTTCGTTGCCGTCGCCGGTTTCATTGGTGATAACGGCGTAAATAACGACCAGGAGAAGGATAACGGCGGCGGCTATAGCCAGCGTTATCATCTGCTTTCTTTCTTTGCGTTTCTTAGAATTCATTTCGTTTCCTTTCGCCCGTCAGCGTATGCGGCGTCTGATCCACACGATCACAGAGGGCACGAGAATTGCCAGCGGCATAAGGTACTGAATGATAACGGTCAGAACGGTGACGGCGGTCTCATTCATAACGAGATACGAGTCGGCGTTGATGGCGGTGGAATCCACCGTGATGGTCACGGGCTTATCGCAGATCTCCGTTACCGTATAGCCGAAAACGTAGAGGTTATTATAGTTGACGTAGTTCATGGACGCATCGGAATTGATATACGATGCGGAATACCACACTAAAAGTCCGTCTGACTGATTGCGGGACATGGCGCCAAGATAAAATTCGCCGGTCACGTCGTCATCGCGGCGCTCGCGCACCTCTTCGTCAGCGCCGATGATATAGGCGGAATCAGAGGTCCTGAGCACGGGGGTGATAGCCATGCTTCCCTGATACTCCTCGTCTCTCACGATGGCGTGAGCGCGGTTCATGAGGATGCTCACAGCGCCCGGATTCGTGATGGAAACGGTGAGCGCGCAGGGCTGAAGCTTAGGCAGGAGGAAATACTTGTTCATGGTGTAGTAGCCGGTATTGTCCTCAAGCACAACGCCGTCGTGTGCGGTGAGTCCGCAGTGCTCTGCCACCGCCGTCAGATTCTTCATAGACTCGGTGTCGTAATTCTTCACGTCGGTGACGAGTATCACCTTGCCGCCCTCGTCGATGAAGGAGGTGAGCGCCTTTGTTTCCTCCGCCGTCAGGTCAGAGGAGGGGTTATTCACAACGATAACGCTTGCATCCTCGGGGAGCTTATTGCCCGTGGAAAGAAGGTTCACCTTGTTTGTGCGGATGTTATTATACTCAAGAAGAGCTGCGATATTTGCAGAAAGCTCTGTTTCACCGTGGCCCTCAAGCAGGTATACGGTGGGGAGATTTTCCGTCGTAACGTAGTCGATGGCGGAGGTGATCTGGTTATCCGCGTCGAAAACATCGGGGGTGGCAACTTCCTCTATCTGATAGCCGTACATATAGTACATGGAATAGTATTCGTTCCAAACTTCCTCGGAATACTGATAGATGGAATCGTAGGGCACCGCCTGGCTTCTCTTTTCGGAGGCGATAACGAGGCTGTTCTCATCCTCAAGACCGTGCTGCTCTGCAAAGGCGTAGTCGCTTTCCGGGTCAACGTACACCACCTTAAGGTGGTCCGAAAGCTGAGCATAGGTTTTCACGAAGGTATCCAGCTGTGCGTTTCTGCCCTCGTCCGTTGCAACGAAATAGATCGTAACGTCGGAATCGAGGCCGGAAAGGAACTTCTCGGAATCCTCGGAGATAGAATAGATATCGGAGCCGGTAAGGTCGATGTTCGTGTACTTTTCGGGAAGTGCTTCCACGATAAGATTGATAAACACCGCCGCCACGATAACGATAACGGTCAAAATAATGCTGTATCCGCCGAGCTTAAGGGAACGGAGGCCGTCGTTTTTCATGATGTTATTATCCATTTGCGGCACCTCCTTAGTTCCAGCGGCGTCTTTCAACGGACTGCACCGTCATAAAGACGAACACAACGGAAACCGTGATAAAGTATACGATAGCCGTAAGGTCGAGAGAGCGGAAAGACACCACCTCAACGAATCTGTCGAAGATGGCGAGCTTATCGATAACCACGGCGAAAAGTCCCGAGAAGGAATCGGGCGTGATGATATAGAATATCAGAGAAATAACGATGGGCAGAAGCGCCGCCACCATTGCGGTGGGTCCGTTTTTCGTGAGGAGGTATACAACGCCTCCGAAAAGAATGAAAAGAACGGAGAATGCAATGAGCGAGGTCATTGCGGCACTTGAAAGGCTCGCTGTAATATTTGACATAAAGTAGAGCAGGAAAAATACGCCTGCGGTAAGGATGGCGGCGATTATCTGGCTCTCAACGAGGCTGGAAATGAACATGCCCATTGCCACCATAGCGGCGATGAGAAGGAAGAGCACCAGCCACACGCTGTAGGTGGCTGCGAAATTCACCTCACCGAAAATGGAGAGAAGAAGGGGATATACGGCGGTGATGAGCATAGGCACGGCGAAAATGGTGAGCTGTGCGAAATACTTTGCCAAAACCACCTTATACATCGGGATGGGGAGGGAGAAAAGGAGCTGCTCTGTTTTCGAGTGCCTTTCCTCTGCGATGGAGCGCATCGTCACAAAGGGAACGATGATGATGATTATGCAGTATACAATGAGAAAACCGAAGGTATACTCAAGGGCGGAATAGCCGTAGGCAATGTTCACCTGAGTGGTAAAAAAGCCGATGAAGGCAAGGAAAACAGCCATCATAACGCTTCCCGTCATACTGTAGATATAGGATCTTACTTCCTTTTTATATATAGCAAGCATTTATGAGTCCTCACTTTCCGCCGAAAAGGGGCTTATAGTCGTCATTTTCCTTTTCGTCTTCTTCGTAGTCTTCGTCGTCGTCTTCGCCGTCATCATCATTTTCGGCTGCGGCGTTCATGGGCTTATAATCCTCGCCCAGATAATCCTTGGGGTCGTAAACGTAGCTTCCCTCGTCTTCGTCATCGTCGAAGTCTTCTTCGTCGTCTTCGTCGAAGTCATCCTCGTCGTCGTCTTCGTCATAATCGTCGGCATTGGCGTAGGTAACGTCTGCCGCGGGCACGGAGGATTCCGTGAGCTTCAGGAATATCTCCTCAAGACCTTCCTCCTCAGCCGTCATAGAAACAACGGCGCGGCGGATATCGGAGAATGCAAAGGTAATGGTCTCGCGCAGATCAAGCTCCGTGGGATACTTAACAGTGGCGGAGGTCTCCTCGCCGGAGGTCTCCGTGATCTTAAAGGAGGAAACCTCGGGAATACCGCCGAGCACCTTTTCCACCTCTTCAGCCGTTGCCTTCACAGTGACATTCATAGTGGTCTCGGTGGTAAGCGAGCGGCCGATATTCTCCATTGTGTCGTTTGCCACCAGCTTACCGCCGGAAATAACGATGAGATGATCGCAAACGCTGGAGACCTCGGTGAGAATGTGGCTCGAAAGGATAACGGTATGATCCTCGCCGAGAGATCTGATAAGGTCGCGGACCTCTATTATCTGCTGAGGGTCAAGACCGACGGTGGGCTCGTCCAGAATGATAACGTCAGGGTCGCCGAGCATTGCCTGAGCGATGCCCACGCGCTGGCGGTAGCCCTTGGAAAGGTGCTTTATAAGACGGCGTGAAACGTGAGCTATAGCCGTTTTTTCCATAACGTGATCCACTTCCCCGCGGATCTTATCCTTACGGACGCCCTTTGCCTCCGCAACGAAGGTGAGATATTCGTCCGGCGTCATATCCGTATAAAGGGGCGGCAGCTCGGGAAGATAGCCGATGTGCATCTTCGCCTCAACGGGCTCGTCGATAATGCTGTGGCCGCCGATATACACCTCGCCCGACGTGGGGGCAAGGCATCCCGTTATTATATTCATCGTGGTGGATTTGCCCGCTCCGTTGGGGCCGAGAAAGCCGTATATCTTTCCCGATTCAATGGTGAAGGAAAGGTCGTCCACCGCAAGATTAGTTCCGTATTTTTTAGTAAGGTTTTTTACCTCGATCAAAACCGATTCCTCCGTTTTCCTGCGATCTCTGTTTTACCGATTTTATAGTATCACTTTTGTGTGACGGACGTGTGACGGACTCCTAAACGTGTACCGAAAACACCCGCACGCGCATATTTAATATATTGTAACAAGTATCTTAGATTTTTTCAAGATTTTTGCTCCCGATCCCTCTTTTTTTCCTTGCGTTTTCAACGATTATTTGATAGAATAATATCGTTAAGGTACCAAAAACCTACTTTTTCCGTCATCGGGAGGCCGTTTGGCTGCAAATATCGGAAAAAGCACTCTTTCGGGAAGGAGCGACCGTATGAATTTTGACATCACCTATGCCGTTGCGGGCAAGATAGACGCCTCGGCAGGCTGGATCCACCCCTCCAGCAACACTGAGACTCACGAGCTTCTCTGGTGCACGTCAGGTGTTGTTTATATCGCCCTCGGATTTGAGCGCTTCGTGCTCAGCGCAGGCGAAGCCGCCATTCTCCCTGCAGGCACACGCCGCTACGGATATCGGGAAACGGACGGCCCCGCCACACTTTACTGGGCTCATTTTTCCGGCACCCTCGGCACTCTTCCTCCCAAAAGCACCCCCGATGCATCCCGCACCACACGTCTTTTCGAGGAGCTCATCATGTATTCCCGCTCCCCCGAATACGATAACGATGCATGCACCTGCGCGCTCAACTTAGTCCTTTTCGAAATGATGAGGGCGGGCGCCATCAACGAGGATGCGCCTTATTCCAAGCTTTTCGCCATCTGCGAATGGATATCTGAGAATTCTCACCGTCAGCTCCGTGTTTCGGACGTTGCCTCTCACTTTAATTATAATGAAGATTATATCACGAGAATGTTCAAGGTCCATTATAGAGCCGGCATCAAGGCTTATATCGATGCGGTACGCATCAAGAAGATCCGCGAGCTTCTCCTCTCCACAGACATGAAGATAAAGGATATTGCCGCTGAGGTGGGCTTCGACAATTCAAAGAGCTTCCAGAAGTTCTTCAAGTATCACGAGGGCATCTCCGCCGCAGGCTTCCGCGAGCTTTATTTCGGCACCGCCTCCAAAAGATCCGAAGGCGAACAGGCTGACGGCGAATAATAAATATCATCAAAGCCGGCACGGATATGCTTCCGTACCGGCTTTTTTCTGCGCATTTCTCCCCGGCGCCGGGCATTCAGTGCAAATATTTGCCCGATTCATTCAAAATTATTCCATAAACAATATACACTTTCGAAAGAAATTGTGCAACTTCGCGGATTTTTCCCCTTTTTGATGCCTGCATTGTAGTAAAAACGAAAAATTAATATTGACAAATCGGCCGCTATGGAGTACAATTAGTCTACAAATCGGAGAACACCTTTGGTTTCGAGGGGTGTTCCCAAATTATTTTTTTTGGAGGAAAAGAAATGAAAAAAGTTCTTTTTGTTCTTCTCGCTGTAGTAATTATGGCATCTACTCTCGTAGTTTCCACCTCTGCGGCTGAAATCCCCACCGAAGGTCTTCTCGCACACTTCAAGTTCGAAGGCAACTTCGTAAACGAAGTTACCGGCGAAGCTTCTCCTCACATGGTTGACAACTGGCAGGAAGGCATGTACGAAGGCGACGACGAAGGTATGTACTGGGTACATAACTCCGTTGACGGCTACGGCCTTGACCTCAACGAAGGCGACGGTCTTAACACTCTCGTAAGTGTTAACGGCAAGGACTTCACAGTTGCATTCTGGGCACTCGAAGGCACTGACCCCGGTATCGTTCCTTACGTATGGTACGGTGGTTTCACTCAGTCTCCTGAAGACTGGATCGGCATCTGGAACGTTGACATCGCTCAGGGTTGGGCACGCAACGGTCTCACCGTTGGTTCCAATGACGCTGCTGGCGCTCGTATCGAGATCGTTCCCGCAGAAGGCACCTACGATGCTGAAGGCGCTGCTGAAGGCGGCCTTCTCATGCAGTGGACTCACGTTGCTATCTCCGCTACCTATGTTGCTGACACCGATACTTACGACATCGTTATGTACATCAACGGTGTTGAAGTTGGTTCCAACACCGGTTTCCCGAACCCCGGTACTGATGACCCCGCAACTAACGGCGACTACTTCTATGTAAACGGCGTTAACTACTGGTCTGACCCCAACTCCACCGGCGCTATGGACGACCTTCTCATTTATGAAAAGGCTCTCTCCGCTGACGAGATCTCCGGTATCTACGGTTCTTACGAAGCTCCCAAGCAGTATGCTACTGCTGATGACTTCTACGCTGACTGCCAGGTAATCGAGGCTGAAGGCGGCGAAGACACCGAAGCTCCCGGCACTGAGGCTCCCGGCACTGAGGCTCCCGGCACTGAAGCTCCCGGCACTGAAGCTCCC
>JAZMZX010000035.1:0-37925 GCA_045586225.1 Eubacteriales bacterium | reverse complement strand
ACTTGGTCCAAAAGTGATTCTGCGTCTAAAACCTGATAATATTTAACAATAGTAGATAATTCATCTATACGGATTAAATCTTCTAACACCTGTTCTTTGCTTGCCGGTTCTTTGCTCGCAAGAACATATTCTTGAGATGCGTTGCGACGATATTCTTTGTAGAAGAATTCTGAGGTTTCGCTGTTATATACTATTTCTATCAAGCCTTTAAGAGACTCCATTCTGCTTACAAATTCCATAGTACCCCCTTACGCTCGGCAACTTATTTCTTTCGACAGCTCGTACCAACGAGTCCGTCCGACTCCGACCAATGCAAGAGCCTCCTTCAAGGAAACCTCGCCCTTCTGTTGGCGTTTCTCCCTCTCATTATACCACAATAATTCCCATTTCACAACATCTTGACATAATATAACAAAAACAGCGCTCCTGAAGGAGCGCTGTTTATATTCACATTGCGTATGCCGACGCCATCAAATCAGAACTGTGATCTCGGCTGCCATTTTCTCCGTTTTTGCGGTGATGACGACGCGCTCGCCCTCGGGGAGTATTGCTGCCAGCATTCTGCCATGATATGCGCGGCAAACGGGTTCGGTGTAGTTGTGGGTGTCGTCGATCTTGCCGGAGCCGGTGCCGATGACCTTGCCGCCGGAAACGGTGACGGTGATCTCGTCGTCTCCGTTCCACGCGACGTTTCCGTCTTTATCGAGGAGGGAGATCTCCGCGTAGATAAGGTCCGCCTTGCCCGTTTTATCCGTTACGTCGGCCTTCACAGAAAGGGAGCAAGCCTCGCCAACGGTGAAAAGCTCATCCTTACCAACGACCTTGCCGTCCTTATACGAGCAGGCTTCGAGTTTACCGGGACGGTACTCAACCTCGAAAAGGGCAACGCCCTTGTGGTCGGGCGCCTTCTTGCCGAGGGAAACACCGTTCAGGAAAAGCTCGCATTCATCGGCTGTGGTGTAGAGATGAACCTTTGTCATTTTGCCTTCCTTGCCGGGATAGGTCCACGTGCGGTTAGTGTCGTAAAATCCCCAGGAGGAGATGGAATAGACCTTGTCAGCCTTGTCGGGATCCATGGAAAGAATGCGGACTGCGCCGTTGATCCATGCTGCATCACGGTAATATGAGGGAGACTTTTTGTTTCCGCACAGGTCGAAGTCGCCGCAGTTTGATATGTGCTCGGGGTGAGGGGTGAGGCCCCAACCGGGCGTGGAGTCAACGTTATACACGATGTGACCGAGACCCGTTTCGCCAAGGTAGTCCCAGCCCGTCCACACGAATTCACCGATAAGCTGCGGATATTCGTCCATAACGCGCTTAACGTATACGGCGTCGAGAGGGTAGGATTCCGTTATGGCAAAGAGATGCTCGGGGAAGCGGACGGAGTCCTTTTCAATTCTGTGGGTCATGTAGTTATAGCCGAGGATCTCAAGGCTGCCTGCCTGAGGAAGGATCTTTTCGCACCAGAAGTCGAGCTTTTCCGCAGGGTAATCGGCGGTCTCGTCCATTTTTTTGCCATACTCCCAGTTGTCCCAGAAGTGGCAGAAGGCGTGAGTGACGGGCCTGGAGGGGTCATTTTCCTTTATGGTGTCGGCGATCATTTTGCCCACTCTGTAGCCATCGTTTTTGCCGCCGCGCTCGTATATTTCATTGCCCGTGGACCACATGACCACGGAGGGGTGATTGCGGTGGCACTTCACCATAGCCGTCACGTCCTCCTTGGCGTATCTGTCGAACCAGAGGTGGTAATCGTATGCCTTCTTGCCGTTTACCCAGCAGTCGAAGATCTCGTCGATAACGAGCATGCCCATCCTGTCGCAAACGTCCAGAAGCATGCTCGATGCGGGATTGTGGGCGCATCTGATGGCGTTGAAGCCGTTTTCCTTCAGTATGCGAACGCGTCTTTCCTCGGCGGAGCGATAGGAAGCCGCACCGATGATGCCGTTGTCGTGGTGGTTGCAGGTGCCGTAGAGCTTTATGGGCTCGCCGTTAAGCAAAAATCCCTTTTCGGGGTCGCAAACGACGGTGCGGACGCCAAAGGTCACGCTTTCGCTGTCACTGGAGCCTGCGGTTTTAAGGGAAAGCGCGCAGGAATAGACCGCGGGGGTGTCGGGTGACCAGAGGGTCACGCCGCGGAGGATGGCTCTGGCGGTGAAGGAGTTTTCGCCCTCGGTGAGCCACGTGGAGCGGCTGAAGCTGCGTCCAAGCTCGGGGACGGTATAGGTGATCTCAGCCTCACCGCATGCGGAGGAATATATCTCTGTGGAGACCTCGATCTCCGCGTCGCTTCCGTTGATAGAGAGCACCCGAACGAAGGTGCCGAAGGGAATGAAATAGTCCTTGTCGGAGGTGAGAAGCTCTGCCTCACGGTATATACCGGCGCCGGTGTACCAGCGGGAGGCGGGCTGCATCATTGCATTGACGCTGACTCGCACGTTGTTTTCACCGTCGCGGAGGAAGCGTCCGATATCGCAAACGAAGGCGGTGTAGCCGTAGGGATGGAGCTTCACGTGCTCTCCGTTTACGTGCACCTCAGTGACACCCATAACGCCGTCGAATTTCAAAAAGTGATTTGCGGCTGTAGGGTCCTTCTCAAACGTGCGGGAATAAGTGCCCTGGCACGGCTGAAAATATCCGTAGTCTGCCCATGTGGGGGAATTCGGTGTTCTTTCGGTGGCGATCATAAAATCGTGGGGGATGGAAACGTTTTCGTCCTTGCCGTTTTTTGAAAATTTCCATTCGGTAAGCTTTGTTGATCTCATGGCCTGCGCCTTCCTTTCGTATTTCCTGTTTTTATGTTACCATTAACGGGCGGCGCGGTCAACAGCTTCTTGCTTTTTGAAAAAACTTGTCCTATATAAGGAAAAACTTGTCCTTACGGAAAGAGAAAAGCCCCCGCTTTCGGCGGGGGCTTTTGTGTGCCGTATATCAAAGCACCAGGGAGGGCGCCGTGTAAACTCTTGCGGCAAGCTCCTGATTAAGCATATAAAGGCTTCTGGGGTCGGAGCCGAAAAGCTGCATTTTGGTGATAAGATCGTTTGCGTTGGTCTCTTCTTCGCCCTGCTCCTTAACGAACCAGTCGAGGAACTGCATGGTGCGGAAATCCTTCACCTCGTAAGCGGCAGCATAAATATCGTTGATGAGGGAGGTGACGTACTTTTCGTGTTCGAGTCCTGCGTTGAGCACGTCCATGTGGCAGGTGATGACCTTGTCAGGCTTTGCGATGGCTTCAAGGGTCACCTTTTCGTTTTCGTTCTGGAGATACTGATAGAAGAGCATTGCATGGTCGCGCTCCTCCTGAGCCTGCACCTTATACCAGTTTGCCAAGCCGTCGACCCCTGCATCTTCAAAGTAATTGGAAAAATCGAGATAGAGATATGCGGAGTAGAACTCCTTGTTGATCTGCTGATTCAAAAGCTCGTGTACCTTTGCGTTCACTTCTGTTTCCTCCGATGTGGGTTTATTCGGTAGCGTATCAGGCAGCGACGGAGCCGCATGACCCGCTACGTATATATTATATAGCGGTATCACATCTTATTCAAGTAAAATTTGCAGTTGAAAACGGAATAGCTTTGAGATATAATATTAAGTATGAATGCAGTACGTATTTGCTCTCGCGGCTTTCGCCCCGAGGCATAAGGATATTCTAAGGAGAAACGAACATGAGTACAGAAAACCGTATTTTATCCGGAAAGAAGCTTCTGCTTCTCGGCGGAGGCGCACAGATGGTGAACGTGACCAGACTGGCACATCAGCTGGGCTGTCAGGTGCACATTGTGGATTATTACGATACCCTTCGCTCACCTGCAAAGCTTGTGGCGGACGCTTATTCGGATATCAGCATTTTTGACACCGATCTTGTTGTTTCCTATATCAAGGAAAACGGCATCGACGGCGTTCTGACCGGATACACGGATTCTTATCTTTTCCAGTATAAAGAGATCTGTGAAAAAGCGGGCCTGCCTTATTACGGCTCCGATACAGCCTTCGGCATCGCCACCGATAAGATGCTTTTCAAGAAGGCGTGCCGTGAAAGCGGCGTTGGCGTTATCCCGGGCACCAATGCATACGATTTCGACACCGTTCTGGCGTTCGCAGCTGAAAACGGCTATCCTCTGATGCTCAAGCCCACGGACAACAGCGGCTCCAGGGGCGTTATCAAATGCGAAAGCGCCGACGATCTCAGAAGATGCTACGATTACGCGCTCTCCTATTCCAAGTCCAAGAACGTTATCGTTGAAAGATTTATGACGTGCAGCTCCGTTGTTTGCTCCTATCAGCTGGATGGAGAAAATGCGTATCTTTCCGCATTCTGCGACAGATTCGTGTATAATTCCAAGGAAAGCGGATCGGCATACACCTGCGAAGCGAGATACCCCTCCCCGTATCTTGACCGCTTTATAGCTGAGGAAGATGAAAACGTAAAGAGAATGTTCCGTAAAAACGGCTTCAAGGACGGAATGGTGGGCATTATGGGATACGTTGACGACAACGGCTTCTACTGGTGCGAAATGACCTACCGTCCCAGCGGCGGACACCACTATACCTTTATCGGCGATCAGTCCGGCATCAACGGTCTTGCGCTTCTGATCGAATTCGCGGTAACGGGCAAGGTGGGAAGCTACGACCCCTCGAAGGAGAATCCTCACTTCAAGGAGTGCTGCGGTATGGTGCATATCTCCGGTATTGCCGAGCAGAAGATCGCGAAGATAGAAGGTCTTGAAGACGTCCGCGCTCTGCCCAACGTGCTTGAGGTCTCCGAAGACCTGAGAGTGGGCCAGACCATCGGCAAGGAGGGCACAACGGCTCAGGAGCTCCTTTCCGTATGGGTGAAGGGCAAGGACTGGGCTGAATATGAGCAGGTCATCGAAAATATAAAGACCGTTTATAAGGTGTACGACGAAGCCGGAAATTCCCTCGTGAAGCTTCACTGAAAGAATAAATAAAAACAGCAGAGTGTAAACTCTGCTGTTTTTTTATCGGTCGTTTATTTTTTTTCATTCTGTGTATCGTCGGCTTTGGCAGTAACGTTTTTTATGCTGAGGCCTTCAAGCTTGCCGATGTACATGGAGGCTAATCCCACCACAAGTGAGATGGTGCCTGCGAAGATCACCCAGGGATAATATTCCTTGTAAATGAAAAGACAGATCTTTTCGGCAGTGGGGCCGCCGATGATAAGAGCCACGATATAGGGAACGAGGGGGATCACTCCGCCAAAGAAGGACGCAGTCATCAGCACGCCGTAGATCTTATTCAGTATAAGTACGATTTTTTTACGCATGCCAAATCCTCCTTAGGTTATCAGTCCCCAGACGGGGATCACGCCGAGCAAAATGAATACGGACAAAAGGTAGTGCAGCAAGATCCAGATCATGCAGTTTAACATGGTGGGCTTAAGCTCAGCCTGTGCAATACCCATGCCTGTGTAAACGCAGGCACAGTAGGGAGGTGTAACGCCATGCATAGAACCGCAAATGCAGGGAAGCATGCCGGCCACCAGCATGGGGTCGCATCCCGCAGCAGCCATAATGGTGATTATGATGCCGCCAAAGATCTTCACCTGAGAAGATCCGGGGAGAAGCATGCCCAAAAGTGCACACAAAAGCGGGATAAGGAAGCAAAGCGCGGCTTTGCTCATGGAAAGTGTGGCAAAGAAATCACCGATAGCCTCTTCGATGTGAAGATCCTCGAGCACGTTGCTTACGAAGTATGCGAAGAGAACAAGTGCAGCTGTGGGAACAACCTTGAGAACACTGCCGGTGATCCTGCTGTACATATCCTTGAAGGTGTTCTGAGTGCGGGATTCCTTGCTGGAAAGCAGGTTGCCGCAGAGAACGATCAGCGCGGGGATAATGAGAAGCAGGCTGTTATTGAGGGCAGAGGTGCCGCTTCCCAGACGGGAAGCAAAGAAATCCTCGAATTTGCTGGTGAGAATGAAGGGGACAAATACGATAATGGGAAGGAAGATCGCCTTCCAGCCCTTTTTGATGGATTCTCTGAAGCTGGGAATATCCTCTTTCACCATAGGCTGCACCTTATAGTAAAGGCACATGAAATAGAGGGTGGCGATGCGCTGGACGATGAACCACAGCGCGATTCCCCATAAGAGCATCCAATACTGCGGCATCGTATATTTATCGGGATAAAGTCCGTCGAGAATGGCAAAGGCGACACCGATCATTCCTGCGGGGGGGATCATATTACCCATCGTGCTGGAGTGAGCCTCAACGTTTGCAGCCAGGTGAGGGGGGAAGCCCGAGCGGATCATTGCCGGGATCGTGAACACACCGGTGGTGGCAACGTTACCGGGACCTGAGCCGGAAAGGGAGCCCATGTAGGAGCTTCCGATGATGGCAACGAAGCCTGCACCGCCGCGAAGATGACCGAAGATAGAAAGGATAACGGCAATACAGTCGTTGATAACAGACGTTTTAGATAAGAGAGATGCGGAAATAATGAAAGCGAAAATTACGTATAATGTGGACTCGTGAAAAGCATCCCATATATAACTGCCGATGCTAGACCACGTTCCGGTAACGGCTACCAACGCGATGAACGACAAAAACATACACTCGTAAAGCGGACGCTTGATAACACAGAAGCCGATGAGGGCAACGGCGAATACTACTCCAAGATATAAAATCTCTACGGGCATTTAGTGCTCCTTCCAAAAAGTTATAGATTGTATCTCCTAAAGGTTATATCATCAATGGGTATGATACAGTAAAGGAAGAGAAATGTCAAGCATTTTTGCGTTTTTTTTTATTCTATATAATCTTATAATCTTTCGCGCGGAAAGAGAAAAGCCTGCTTATGGGGAGATTGCAAATTATTTCGGGTGAAAATCGAAAAAACGTATTCCCACGGCACGGGTTTGGTATTATAATCATAGTAGGGCAAGATCCCGATAGTAACGGAAAAGGACGGACTTTATATGATAAACGCATGTGTTATTGGACTTGGATGCCGCGGATACGAGCTTATCGGAAGCGTGCTTATGGCAAATGAAGACGTGAGGATAGTTTCCGTTTGCGACGTTTACGAGGACAGGATAGCGAGAGCAGTGAATAAGGCGAGAGCCGCAGGTCACGACCCGCAGGGCTTCACGGATTATAAGGACGCGCTGAACGTGAAGGGAGTGAACACCGCCTTCGTGTTCACCGACTGGAGCACCCATGCGGAGATCGCGGTCTATGCAATGCGAAAGGGCATCGCCGTTGCCAGCGAGGTGGGCTGCGAATATTCCCTTGAGAATTGCTATGAGCTCGTCAGGACACACGAGCAGACGGGTACGCCCTATATGTTCGTTGAAAACTGCTGCTGGGGCAAGGAGGAGCTCCTTGCAACTGCAATGGTAAGGCGCGGAATGCTTGGCACCATCGTCCACTGTGCCGGCGCATACGCACACGATCTGCGATATGAAATATCCTACGGTCACGTAAACCGCCACTACCGCTACGACAACTACGTTCACCGCTGCTGCGAGAATTATCCCACCCACGAGCTGGGCCCCATCGCAAAGCTTCTCGATATAAACAGAGGAAACAGGATCCTTTCCGTTTCGTCCTTTGCCACAAAGGCGGCGGGACTCACCGAATACATAAAGGGCAGAGCCGATGCCACCGACGAAATGAAGAGCCAGCACTTCAATCAGGGCGACATTATAAACACGGTGCTCACCTGCGCAAACGGCGAGACGATCCTCTTGCGTCTTGACACAACGCTTCCGCGCTCATACAGCCGTGAGTTTACCGTGCGCGGCACAAAGGGACTCTATATGCAGGACACCCACACCTTCTTCTTCGACGGCGAGCGGGAGTTCTTCGATCCTGTGGAATTCTACCGCAGAAATCTCAATAACGGCGAAAAATACGAGGCAGAATACCTGCCCGATATATGGAAAAGCATCACCCCGGAGGCAATGGCGGCAGGTCACGGCGGAATGGACTGGTTTGCATACAAGGCCTTCACCGATGCGGTGAAAAACGGCACACCCACCCCCATCGACGTATACGACGGTGCAACGTGGCAGGCTGTTTCCGTGCTTTCGGAAATGTCCATCAAGCAGGGAGGCGCGCCTCAGCCCATGCCCGACTTCACGGGCGGCAAGTGGATAAAGCGTCCGCGCCTGGACGTTTGCGAGCTTTGATGAAAAAAAGGAAGATCGGATATCCGATCTTCCTTTTCTTTTTGTTATTTCGTAAGCTTGCCGGGAACGCCTGCATTGTGAGTACTCCATACGTTGCCCTTGCGGTTTGTGGCGCGTGCACGCACCGTGTAAAGATACGAGATCGCGGAGGAGGGCGGCGTGTCGGTGTAGGTGAGTCCGTCGTAGCCATCGGCGATGGCTGCCCACTTTGAGCCGGGCAGGTTTTCCTTGCGGTACACTCTGTAGTCGATGGCGCCTGCCACCTTGTTCCACGTAACGGTTATAGCCTCCGCGTCCGATGCAACCTTGACGGTGGGGGGCGGCAGATATGAGATGCTTGAAGGGTCTCCGGCGATATGCTTGTGGTATTCCTCAAGCACAGTCTCCGTTTCGCCGATGCGGCGAAGCTCACCGAATTCCAGCCACATGACCTTGGTGCAGAGATTCTTTATCTCGCCCAGGTTGTGGGAAACGATAAGCACCGTTTTGTCCTTGTCGTTTATGAGATTTTCAAGGGCGGCGTGGCTCTTTTTGCGGAACTGAAGATCGCCCACGGAAAGCACCTCGTCGATGAGGATGATATCGGTATCCAGCATCATGGCAATGGAGAAGGCGAGCTTTGAGTACATGCCGCTGGAATAGTTTTTCACGGGGCGCTCGATAGCGTCGCCAAGCTCCGAGAATTCAACGATGCTGTCGAATCTTTCGGCAACATCCTCCTCGGAAAAGCCCATGGAAAGTGCGGAGAGGATGATGTTGTCTCGGCCGGAAAGCTCGGGTACGAAGCCTGTACCCAGCGAAAGAAGAGAAACGGAATTGCCGTGCAGGTCAACGGAGCCCTCGTTTGGCGCCATAAGCCCCGCAAGCGTGCGCAGAAGCGTGGATTTGCCGCTTCCGTTTGAGCCGACGATTCCCAGTATCTCGCCCTTTGGAACGGTGAAGGAAACGTTTTTCAAAGCTTCAACGGAGCGCTTTTCCTCTTTTTTCTTAAAAAGACTCTTGATGCTTCGCCGCTCGACTATATCGTATTTTAAGCTTAAGCTTGTAACGGTTATTGCAGAATTCATTGTCAGATTTCCTTTCGGGGATCAGACGACCTTGATATATTGGCTTTCCGATCGGTACACACGTCTCACACCGAGAAGGGCGACGGCGGTACCCACGACGAAATAAACGGCGATGAGAAGCCAATCGGAGGGGGTGGAATAAAGAAGCGCATTGCGTGCCTCGTAAAGGATCATCGCCACGGGATTGAAGGCAAAAACCATTGAGGAGATCTTAGGTGCAAGAAGCTCGTTTATGGGATAGAAGATTCCGGATATGTAGAAAAGCATCTGCAGAGCGATCTGCATAAGCTTGTTCAGGTCCTCAACGTAAACTCCTATGTGCATGCACCACACCGAAACGGCAAATGTGATGACGAAAAGAAGGAGCGTTACGGGGATCACCGTGAGCACGTGGATGCTGAGGGGCACCTGATAAATGATCATCAGAATAATGATGGGAATATAGGAGCAAAGCATCTTGAAGCCGTTTGTCATCATCAGCGATATCACAAGCACGAACTTGGGGATATACACCTTTGAGGCCACGGAGCGGAATCGCTTGAAAAGCGTGATGCTCGAAAGAACGCAGTTGTTGAAAAAGCGCCAGTAGGTGAGGCCTATCATAATGAAGGCAACGACGTACTGTGTGGTGCGCTGAAACACCACCGTGAACACGAACATATAAACGAACATGAAAAGGGTAGGCTCAAGCACCCACCAGAAGCCGCCCAGCCAGGAGTTTGCAAGCTCCGATTTAAGCTGAGCCTTTGCCGAGTGGAGCATATAGCCCTTGTATTTTTTCAGATCGGTGAAAAATCGTTTCATTATAAGAAACTCCGTTTTGTGATGTTAAATGGTGAGAGTGTCGGAAAGGGCATTCGCCAGGTCTTCCTGACCCATTGTGCGAAGTGCGGCTGCTGCTCCCTCGGGGGCGCATTCGTATTCGCCGTAAAGGCTGCCGAGGAGGGTGGCGTTTGCAAGGGCCGCCTCGGAGGGCAGGCTGATGATGCACTTATCGAGGGGGGAGGCGGAAAGTGCCTCAGCAATGAGCTCGGGGGAATTGTCCACGGCGGTGAGGCGGGCAATGCGCTTCACGCGGACTGCAGGGTCTGAGGCGCTGAAAACGCGCTTTTCGGGCTCTTCCTTAACGATATGGCGGATAATATCCTCCAGCTCCTCGTAGAATTCGTTTTCGTAATGGATGGAATTCAGGTAGAGCAGGTTCATTTCGTCGGAAATGTAGTTGTCAACTGTGTCCACGTAGTAGCAGCCGGATATTTCGCTGAAATAATCGGCGCATGCATCGGAATACTCGTTTCGTGCCAGATTCTCCGCGATCTCGCTCTCCGAGAAGCGGTGAAGCTTATCGAGATGATCGATATAGTGGGTCATTCTCTTGTGCTTCACAAGGATAACGCGGCTGCCGTATCTCTTGCGGACGTATTCGGCGAGGCGGTCAAGCTCCGCCTTCATTTCCTCAAGGGGAACGGTCTTATGGAGCTGAACGCTCGCGGCGCCCAGCTTTTTCGCCGCGAAATTCTTGTTGTCGCAGAAATATTTGCCGGAGAGGCGGTAAACGGACCGCGCCGTCAGCGTGTAAAAGTCCAGCATCAGCCAGTCTGTGCCGGTGCCGTCCAGGTGCCCGGTAACGGTGCCGTCCAGCTGATATTTGACAACAAGATTATCGTGAGACGTTTTCGGCGGGAAATATTTATCGTCGTATTTTACGGGAGAGGTGTTCATGAACACGGGAAGCGCCTGAAACATATCTCCGCGGTATACCATATCGGATTTACCCGAAACGTAGTTATACTGGAAATTGAGCCTTGAAACGCAGCTTCCCAAAAGGTCAATGGTGATGGGCTTCACCGTCACCGACGGGTCGCCTGTCACAGCTTCTCTGACGGTGCGTGCTGTGGCAAGGATACGCTCGTCATCTGAGGTCTCCTCAAGCATACGCGCAAACCAGTAGCCGTAGTTTGCCTCGGTTACCTGCTCGGGGAAAACGTCTGTCCAGTTTTCGGCGGCGTATCTGCCAAGGTGCTTCCAAAGCTCACGCACCACAAGCTTATTCTTGAATATAAGCTCGTAGCGGACGTTGGGGTCGGTGAAATTCTTGTTTATAAGCGCATCGAATGCGATAAGGATATCGCAAAGCTCGCCGGAATCGGGATTTTGCAGGCGAAGCTTTTCTGCCGCCTCGGTGTATGAGGGGAGAAGAAGCTTTTCAGCCTCACGGAGCAGCTCGTAATTCTCGCGGACGAAAGCCACAGGAGCGCTGTACACGAGATTTTCTATAGCCCAGCTTACGCGAAGGAAGGAGCCGAAGGCCTTCTTATAGATATTTTCGTAGTAGCGGCAGTACCTGTCCATTGAATAGCGGAAAATGGGACGGCGGCGTATGTGCTGCTCGCGGACGAAGCGCTTTACGTTGTCTGCGGTGTCGGCGTATGCCTCAGATTCATACTGCATTCCTCCCGCCTTCTTTTCCATGAAGTAAAAGTCGAGAGTGTTTATCACGTTACAGCCCGTTTTTTCAATGAAAATTGCCTCGCATTCCGCCATAGTGCGGTTGAAGCTGTCGCATTCCTGCTCGCGGACTCTGCTTCCCACGACGAAATAGGCGCTCTTGTGAGTTTTTATGAGAGCGATATCCTCACCCTTGAAGTGAGCAAGGAGCGCATCGGCAAAGCCCTCCATAAGGCTGCGCCTTTTTGCCGGAGAAAGTGACGCGGGTGAAACCTCACGTGCGCCCTTTCCGTATGCGGAAAGAGACACGTCGGGGTATTTGGTGTAATAATTATTTTTGTATTCCACAAGCGGTTGGCAAACGTAATGAAGGTCAACGGCAACCTTTTTTGCCGGGGTGCGTGAGAGAAAGCCCTGAAGGTCGTCCTCAAAATCAACGCGGCGCGAGTCTGCCGTGTCGCGGCCGCACTTCACCCCGGACATAAAGCGCCGCTTTGATGCAAGCGCATAGGGAGAAGCGCCGGTAAGGGTGCCCACAAGGTCTATTCCTTTCAAAAGTCCGCGCTTTTCGATAGTGCCGGCAATGAGATTGCCGCCAATAAGGATCACGCTATGCTCGCTAAAACTGTTTTTCATCGTTTGCCACCCGAAAAAATTTGATTATTCGGAACGCTTTTCTTCGTCCGCCTTAACGTCTACGCTCCAGCGCAGGAGCTTGTGAGCCACCTGATTGTGCTTGGGCGGGAACTGCATATAGTCGCCGTACTGCATGGTAAGGAATACGTCGGGACGCCTCGGCACCTTTGCACGGTGTCCTTCAAAGAGCACGTCCTGATAGGGGAGAAGATCTTCGATCTTGATGTAGGTATAGGAGGGGACGAAGCTTGCCACGGTGGTGAGCTTCATTGCCTCTGCCTTATCATTATAGTAAGTCGCTCTGTCGATATATGCCTTTTGAGAGCGCTTGAGGCTCTGGCACTTAAAGAAGGTGCGCTTAAGGATGCCGTAGCCCTTATAGTAGAGCTCGCGGAGGTTGCGGGGCTTATAGGGATCGATGGGCTCGGGCTTCTGATTGTTTACAATGCGGTTGTGTGCCTTGGAAAGACCGATGACCTCATTTTTGAACCTTTCGCGCGCTCCGGATTCGTTGGGGATATAGTCGAAGGGGAAGATATCGAGGCATATGCCCTTGTGGAAGGAGCGGCGCTCGTTATATTCCGTTATGTATTCTGTGTTGTTGAGACGAAGCTTCGAGAAGAGGTAAGGGATATGAGGATCCTTTTGCCTCGTCTGGAGGAAGAAGCGGTCGTCGAGGAAGGGCTCAGCCTCGCTGATAAAGCGGTCGTAGTCGGCGCGGAGCATGCCCACGTCGATATCGTCATCCCAGGGGATGAAGCCGCCATGACGCATATAGCCGAGCATTGAGCCTCCGCAAATGAAATATCCGATACCGAGCTTATCGCATATCTCGCTCACCTTGTCAAGGAGCAGGAAGTCTGCCTTCTGGATGGATTCCACCTGGAAGCGGAGCGCATCGTCGATAACGGGAGTCCACACGGAATAATCGTGAGGACGGCGGATCTCGATGCCGCGAAACTCTGCGGATTCAATGGGGAAAAGGTCACGTGCGTGAATGAACTTGGACTTTTCAAGAGCCATTCGTCCGTAGAGATTATTGTCGGGATCGTCGTTATAGGTCTGAGAAAGGGTGTCGATCTCGCGGTAAAGGGCGAGGAGCGGATCCTTTCCGTATTTCTTTTCAACGAGGATGCGGTCCTTATCGGAGAGCTTTTTCTTTTCGTGCATCTCAACGCTGAGCACACGGCGGAAAAGGTCGTTCTTGCGGTTCAGCTTGCGAAGGAAGGCATACTGAGTGTCGTAGCTCTCGGGCATCTTATCGAAGGGGAGTATACGGATCTCGCCTTCAAAATATGAGGGCTCGGAAAGGGCAACAGTCTTCGTTATTTTGGGGCAGCGGCACTCCTTGTCGCGGAATTCGGAAAGAGCAATGCCATAGTCTGCCGCCTTTTCGCGGAGAACGGCGAGAAGCTTTTCGTATTCTGCGCGGAGCAGTGCAACGTCCCAGCCTGCGGCGGGGTTGTTGGGGATATAATCCTTATATGTGACGGTGCCCACAAGAAGGTTTGCAACGGCAAAGCATTCGATGCCGTTTTCGTTGCAAAGGCTGTAAAGCCTGCGGAGGATCTCCGTTTTGTGAGCGTTTGCGGCGTTATTATAATCTATATCGGTCTTTTCCGCCCACACGTAGGGGTTCTGAGGGCAGCGGACGGTAATATCGTTGAAATCGAGACGGGACGTGGGGTAAACCTCGTTTACGAAGAGGATCTTGCTCTGTCCGCATTCGATGTGACCGATGCGGGAATATGAGTCGATAGTGCCGTTATAGCTCTGTACCTCCTCGTGAAGCTGGCGGTAAAGCTCGTCGGCAGTTTCCGTTTCGCCTATCTTTGCGGCGCTCTGATATGCTGCGTTCTTTGCTGCGATATCCGCAAGGAAGATGCGGCGCTCCTTCTCGTCGGAGGGCACAACGTCATAGGGAATTGCGGAAACGGAAGCTAAGAACACCTCCTCGAGCCCGGCAAATTCATTTGCAACAACGTGCGCGCTTCCGTCGTTCACGCCGTTTTTATTGCAGGGGATGAGAGTGAGTCCGCTCTCCTCGTCCGAAACTGCTGCAAGGAAACGGTCGTGGTCACCGCGAAGCATGCCCACCTCAACGGCGGAGGTGCCAAACTCGGGCATAAAGGTGCCGTACATACGTGCAGAGATGGCAAGCTTGGAGATGGCGAAATAGTCGATGCCGTTTTTGCGGCACACCTCGTCAAGGCGGCGGAGCGCGAGAGTTCTTTCCTCGGCATAGGGCACGTCTACGTCAACGAGAGTGGGAGATGCGGTAACGGAGATGGCGTTACCGTAGAAGGCCTTGTTTTTGATGGGATAAATCAGTGCGCGATTGAACAGGGAAACGTCGCCTGCAGCGATAGGCCCCGTCATAACGGCACCCTCAGCACCCTCGAAAACGGTTGCGGCCTCGGTGAGGCGGCGGTATGCGTCAGTGGCGTCAGCCTCCTCCTCGATAAGCTTTTTGCAATCGTTTCTCAGTGCCTTGACAGCCTTAAGATGTATGCGTTTCTTTTCGGGGTCGGCAGGTACCGCATCGTAAACGTAAAGCTTCAGGAAAAAGCCCTCAAAGCCCTCTGCGCTGATGAGGGAATAGCCCTTGCAGGTGTGCTTGAAGGTGAAGCCCTCTTCCTCTGCGCCTTCGATGAAGGCAGTATAGTCACGGCGGGGCATACCGATGCACCAGTTTGCTCTGATCTCATCCTCTGTGAGATGGGTGAGCGTTCTTGCGGCGCGGTCCAGCATACCGATAGCGAAGTATGCAAGCTCGTGCTTTGTGGCGTATGCGTGCAGCTTGTGTATCAGCTTTGATTTCTTTTCGAGCAGAAGCTCCGAGGTAAGATTATCGTAGGTGTTCATAAGCAGTATCTCGTGTTTTTTATATGATTTCGTTATTTTTCGGGTCAAGTGAAAGGGAAACGGTCTCGTGGTGGCTCACCCTTGCGTGGGGGCGGGGCCACTTTTCGTAGTCGTCGCCGTAGGAGAAACGCAGATACGCGTCGTAGTTTCGGGGCACGGGGAAATCGTGTCCCTCAAAGGGGAGATATATTTTCTCATCGAGTATCGAAGCCTCAAATCTGCCGTGGCTCGTGTGCTCGCCCATTCCGTCGTAAAGATAGCGGGAGCGGGTGGAGTTAAAAAACGTCATAACCTTCCTCTCCCATGCCTCCAGCCTTTCCATGGATGTGCGGTTCATCAAGGCCGTCATAATGCGGCAAACCCATTTGAGCCTGCCGTAGAAATGGAGAGGGGAGCCGTCCCACTTATGGAATACCATTGAGCGTGCGAGCCGCGTGGCAAAAATGTGGGGCGAGGTGAATACCTTTCGGGCGGGGGCGCTGTCGTGCGCGAAAATGTCAATGAAGACCTCATTGTGCATTTCGGGGAAGCGCGAGGAGAAGGGAGTCACGAATCGGGTGTTTTTCAGCCGTATTTTTGTAAACGGACTGTGATAATAAGGGTCTGTGCGGGAGCTCTGATAAAAGAAATCATCGCCCAGCGCCTCGGGCGCAATGGCTTCGAGCCTGTCGAAATTTTCCCTCGTCATCATAACGTCGATGTCGTCGTCCCAGGGGATGAAGCCTCCGTGACGGACGGCGCCGAGAAGGGTGCCGCCTCCGAGGAAATATTCAATGCTGTTTTCGCGGCACACCCGGTCCAGCTCAAGAAGGCAGGAAAGCTGAATCTCTTGCAGACGGCGGAGCTGTCCGCCGTAGGTGGTGTCGTCGTAGAAGCGGCGGGAGGGGTGCTCTTCAAGAATGTGAAGGGCGTTCACCGACACCGCTCTGTCGATGATGGGAGTGTAGCAAATGTCGCCGCCCGTTTCGGAAACGGTGTATGTCCCGGGCTTATGGTTAGCGGCGGAATCGATAATGAGAGCAAAAAGGTCGGTCACGTGGAGGGCACCGCTAAGGTCTCCGCGGCTTATGCCGCAGCCCTCGGGAAGCCCTGCACCGTAAAGCGGCGGCACCGAAAGGTGCATCACGGAAAGAGAAGGAGGGAGCTTCGGCTCCTTGCCGCTCGCGGAGATGACAATCGCCTTGCCCGTTTTCGGGATGAACGGAGCGCTTTCAAAGTCGAAGTCAAGATAAATGCTCACGTCGGCCTCGCTTCCGACGGTGTCGGCGCCGTGAGCCGTGAGGATCGCTTTTGCGGCATCGTTTATGGGGCCGTAAGGCGAAGAAAACGATGCGGTCATGCCGGAAAGACGGCGGCTTTTTCCGAGAAGGCTCACCCATTCCGCGCGGAATTCATCTATATTGAGTTGTTGAGTGTCCGCAGGGGATGTGATGGGATTCTGCATTTTTCTTGCCTTTCGGAATTATATTATCTTCAGCTGGCGGAGAAGCTTGTCGGTGCTTTCGCCGTCGCAGTACGCCATGTCCTTTTCCCAAAGCGCGTCAAGATCGCGCCTGTAGCCTTCGTTTGCCCAGGTGTCTGCCTCGGTCACGGCGCGGTAAAGGGCGCGGTAGTCGCGGGCGAAATATCCGGGCATATTTTTGTAGTCGGGATAAAGACCCCGCCGTGCCTCGTATTCGTCAAGGTCGGGAGCGAAAAGCACGATGGGACGGCGATAATAAAGGTAATCGAAATAAATGGACGAATAGTCCGTGATGAGTATGTCGGCAAAGGTCAGTATCTCGTTTGAGGTGAAGTCGGGAGTGAGGTCAAGCTCGGCACCGCCGCCGAAGCGGTGGGTCTTTGCAAGGATAACGGTATCTTCTCCCACCTCTTTTCGCAGGCGAAGGATATCCTCGCCGCCCACAAGATATGCGGAGTGAACGTCACCGCGGAAGGTAGGTGCCCAAAGGACGATGCGCTTGCCGCGGTACTGAGGGTAAGCCTCAAAGAAACGCTCCTTGATCTCACGTGCGCGCTCTTCATCGCAGAGCAGGTCCATGCGTGAAACGCCTGCCTCGGAAAATACCTCCCTCGGTATCATCATTGCGCGGGAAAGCACGTCGGAAACTGCAGCAGAGGAAGCGGTAAAAACGTCGGTGTTTTTGTACTGGTCCTTTTTCATGGCGGCGGCATCCTCGGGGGAATCAATGCCCACCTTTTTCATAAGACCGCCGGAATGCCACATTTGTATAAGTGTGGTGCCCCGCCGCTTTCTGGGGGCAGCGGATGGGATAAAGCAGTCGGAAATGAAAACGTACTCAGCCCTTGCATAAAGAGGCATGAAGCGGAGCATCACTATAAGCCCCTTTACCTTTGAAACGAAGGAATAATCGTGGAGATACGTGACAGTTTGAACATTTGGCAGCCGGCGGAGGCGCGCCTCCAGCACAGACATGGAATAGGGCAGCTCACATCCGTGGCCGTCTGCAATAACGCAAAGGCCCTTTTTCACGGGGAAAAGACAGCAAATATAGTATAAGGGCGCAAGCAAAAGCGCGCTTATAACGTTTTTCATAGCCCGTCTCAGTGAGACGGCGATGCTTTTTTTCATGGTCTTATCCTCGCGGTTGGGTTTTTATCAGCACTCGCTGTCAATGAGTATCTTGCCCTTCACGGCGCCGGGAGTTTTAAAAAGCTCGAATGCCTCGGCTATCCTTGAAAGGGGGATTATGCGGTATATCATTGAATCGTCAAGCTTCAGCTGTCCGTTTGCAAAGAAATGTGCGGCAAGTGACCATTCCTCGCCCGGGAAGGGGGCGGAATAGCTCATCCACGAGCCTGTGACGTACATTTCGCGGCGGTTGAGGAGCTCCCACTCCGAAACGGAGAAGGTGACCTCGTTTTTCGGTGTGCCTATCATGCAAACGTTGGCGGCGTTTGCCGCAAGCTTGAAGGCCATTTTAATGGTTTCGGAGGAGCCTGCCGTTTCGAAAACGAAATCGTAGCCTTTGCCTCCGGTAAGGTCCAGCGCCTTTTTGATGTGATCGGGGTCGGAGGTGTCAACACCGGCATCGGCTCCGAAAAGCTCGCAGCTGCGCTTCAGCTTTTCGGGAGAGCGGTTCAGCATAACGATCTTTTCCGCTCCGAAAATGCGGCAAAGCTCGAGAGTCAGCGTGCCGATGGTGCCGGCGCCGATGATGGCAACCGTTTTTCCGGGCACGTATTTTGCACAGCGGATGCCGTGAAGAGCAACGGTGGTGGGCTCGAAGAATGCGCCAAGCTCAAAGCTGACCTCGTCCTTGATGGGGACGGTGTTGATAGCGGGAAGCGCCACGTATTCGGCAAAGCTTCCGTTTCTGCGGGAGCCGATAAAGGTGTAGTGCTTGCAGAGGGAATAGTTTCCGCGCATGCAGTCTGCGCACTTCATGCAGGGCACCAGCGGCACGCCGGATACGCGCTGACCGGGATGTCTGTCGGTGACGCCCTCTCCCACCTCAACTATGGTGCCCGAAAACTCGTGGCCGAGGATAATGGGGAAGAAGTGGCACGCATTCCCGTTCACACGGGGAATGTCGGAGCCGCAGATACCGGTGTATTTTACTTTAACGAGAACCTCGCCATAGGCGGGCTTTGGGGTTTCGGTTTCTTCGTAGCGAATGTCAAAAGGACCGTGAACGACGCCTGCGTACATAGTGATCTCCTTAAGTGGCTTATTATATGGGCTTCTCCTCGGGGGAGCAGGGCTTTCTTACGGGGAAGAAATCGTGGAGGAGCAAGGTGAGAAGATGAAGGTCGCCGGGATAGGTTATCTTAAGATTAAGCACCTCGGAATGTATCACCTTCATGGGGATATCGTGTGCCATTGCGATGGCACCGGCGGAGGTCATTGCCTCAAGCTCGGCTTCATCGGCACCCTTGTAGATGTCGGAGATGTCGCCGTAGCGGAAGGCCTCGGGGGAAGCGCCCGATACGACTCTCTGGCGGGGGATAACGCGCTCGATGAACTCTTCCTCGGTGGTGCCGTAAACGGTGTCGTACTGAGCCTGACCGAGGGTGGCGCCGCCGAATTCATTCACGGCGTCGATGATCTTAACGATGCCGTTTTTGTCGCAGTAGGGGTGTGTCGCATCGTGGATAAGAACGACGTCGTCGCGGGAGGCAAAGCCCTCCATGGCGAGAAGGCCGTTTTTAACGGAGCTTGAGCGGTTGGGACCGCCCTTCGTTATAGCCGCCACCTTGTCAGCTCCCAGCCATTCCGACCAGGCGCTTACGTATTCTATCCAGTCCTCGTGGGATACGATAACGATCTTGTCGATAGCCTCGCAGCTCTGGTGTGCCTCAAGGATGTATGAGAAAATAGGTCTGTTTTCAAGCTCTATATACTGCTTGGGAACGTTGGCGCCCAGTCTCGTGCCGGAGCCGCCCATCATAAGCAAAAGAATATTCATGATCTGTCTCCATTATATTGTCCGCCGCCGTCAGGAAAAGTGGTAGCGGTTGATAACGTAGTTGTTTTTGGTTGCGTAGTTATATTCCTCGATAACGTCGATGATGTGGCTCTTCACAAGCTCACGCGCCTCGCATTCAAGCATGCCCTCGCGCACCATAATGTACTGATTGGGCAAAAACTGACGGAGCAGACCGAAGGGAATGCGCGTGCGGTTTATGTTTGCGAAAAGCTTTTCTATGGAAGCGCTCACTCTTTCGTCGGGATAGTAGTAGCGGCTGCGGTCGGAGAGGGAATACTGACGCTTCAGATGGAGCTCAAGCTCGGTGCCGCGGTAGTACTTTCTCCAGTGCTTGTCGTTTTCTGTCATAACGTCGTCGAGAATTTCGCGGAAGTGAGACTGCTCGTAGGAGGGCAGGAGCTGCTCCTCGATCATGCTGAGCGCAAAGAGAGCTTCGCGGAGGGCGTAGGTCAGCGCGGGACCGACCTTGAGAATTGCAATGCCGTCGGCAACCATCTCGCGAAGATGGAAGATAGGCTGATAGTCGGTGGAGTGACCCTCCATCACAAGGGAGGGATGCTTTCTTACCGCCTCGCAGAGCTCGCTCGTTTTGAGTCTGTCGTAGCAGGCGATATTTTCGTTTCCGAATTCAACACCGGGCTGAACAACGATGCCGACAACGTTTTCCATTGCGTCGGGCATACCGATAGCGGCAAAAGCCTCCTCGTATGCGGCGATGGTGGCCTCGAGGTCTTCCACTCTTGTAACGGAGAGCGCGTCGTCCTCATTCTGCTCACCGCCGGGGATCGGCACCTCGCTTCCGATGATGTAAACGGGGCGTATCTCAACGGGGTTCTTCTTCAGAAGCTTTTCGTATTCCTCCTCGCAGGCGCGGTAAAGACGTGCACCGCGTCGAGCAATGGTGGAAAGCTCGAGAGGTGCGTTTCTGGGGTCGTCACCGAGACGCATGCTTGTGTCAAGGTGGATCTTTTTGTAGCCTGCCGCAACGTATTCGCGCACGAGAGCCTCTGCCTTTTCCATTGCAGATCCCTCAGGCTCCTTATACCAGGGAAGGGGACCCAGATGGTCGCCGCCAAGAATAATGCTCCACTTGGGGAAGCCAACCTTGTCTGCTATCTCGTAAACCATGTCGCGGTAATCGCTGGGGCGCATGCCCGTGTAGCCGCCAAGCTGGTTTACCTGATTTGCCGTTGCCTCAATGAGGATGCTGTCGTTGAAGCGGACGCCCTGCTGCAGGCAGGCCTCGATAACGATGGGATTTGCCGTGCAGAATGAGGGGATACCGCACTTGATGCCCTTCTGCCTTTTTTCGATTATACTTCTGATAAAGTTATTCTTTCTGATAAATTCGTTGTTCATAAGAAACGATATTCCTTTCGGATATATTATCTGCGGCTGTCAGCCGTTATTTATGCCTTTGTATTTTTTTAAGCTGCGGTAAACGTACGTGAGCCAGAAGCGGACCGCGGTGAAAAACGGAAGTCCCGCCCTTCGGTAGCTGCGGAAGGTTCGCACGGCAGCCTTCAGCTTGTTTGAAGAAAGGGAAGCGGATGTGATCCTGTAGCGAAGGAGAGGCTCATCCACTCCCAGAGCGGTGATTCCGCGATCTCTCAGTATCCTTATCCAAGCCACGTAGTCCTCTGCCGTTGAGTTGTCGGTCTCCGTGAAGCAGCCGTCAAGAAGCTCGCGCTTTATCAGTACCGACGAGCAGGAGATAACGTTCTGCTTCAGTATTCCGGGATATGATACCCGTTCGGGCACGTGGAGCACATAGCCGCTTTTTCTGCCCTCGTCATCGATGAAGGCGGAGCCGGTGAATACGAAGCTGCTATCCTTTTCTTCGGCTGCAAGGAGCGCCTTTGAAAGCTTGTCTACAGTCCATTCGTCGTCGCTGTCGAGAAACGCCACCCATTCGCCGCGTGCCGCATCGATGGCGGCGCGCCTTGCGGCGGCAGCGGACCTGACGGCGGAGGAATCGATAACGGTCACTCTTCCGTCACCTCCTGAAGCGGCGTGCACTGCACCTACGGTCCCGTCGGCGGAGCCGTTATCGGAAACGATCAACTCCCAGTCGGTGAAGTCCTGGTGCAAAACGGAGGTTACGGCTGCCCCGATATATTTTTCGCAATTGTAAGCCGGCATAACGATGCTGACTCTCGGAGGAGCTTTCTGAGTTGCCATTGTAAGTCCCTTTCTGTGTGAGCGCTGCATATGCCGTGCATAACGCAGGAGTCACCACATTACATACGTAATCATAATATCATATATAATGTAGAAAATCAAGTTTTTTTGGCTTTCTGTGTTGTTTGCCGACGAATATACACTCAGGCACAGAAAAAACGTCAAAATTGCTTCAACTTATAAATTATCTGTGTTTTTATTGTTAATAAAGTGAAAACAAGAATCTTTCCCTTGCCCTTTTGTGTTTTGTATGATAAAATATTGCTGAATAATCAAATAAAATATTGTTATCTTTGGATACGTGTCGTTTTTGCGCGCTCCGGATAACGATCATAATAAAGGATGATTCAAACCTATGAACGGTAAAAATAAACACGAACTCGAGAATTCAAAAGGACTCGTACGCGGCCTCGAGAGCATTCTTGAAGTGGCGGTGCTCACAGTCATATATTATCTTATATGGCGAATGTCCTACGGAAACGGCATTTTCCCCGAGTACAGCTACAACGGCAAATACGTGCTCATGGGCGTATACGCCTTCCTTTCCTATCTTCTCTTTTTGAACATGGACGGCTTTATGTTCGGCAACATGCGCTGGACGGATATCGTTATTGCGCAGGGCATTTCCATGCTGATGGTAAACTTCGTTACCTATTTTCAGCTTTGCCTCATTGCGAACACCATGATAAGCCCTCTGCCGATCATATTCCTTCTCCTTATAGACGTTGCGGTGGTTATCATCTTCGTTTACGCATACGTAATGCTTTACTATAAGCTTTACGCCCCGCACAACATGGCCATGGTCTTCGGCAGCGAAAACGCAATGATGCTGAAGATGAAAATGGACATGCGCCGCGACAAATATAAGGTCAGAAAGGTCATCTCTGTTGAAGAGGGATACGATAAGATCGTTGAAGAGATCATCAAGTACGACGCCATTATCATAAACGACGTTCCCACACAGATCAGAAACGATATCCTCAAATTCTGCTACAGGCATCAGATACGCACCTACGTTGTGCCCAAGATCACCGACGTGCTTATCCGCGGTGCCCGTGATATCACCGTTTTCGATACGCCTATCGTTATGGTGAAGGGCACGGGCTTTTCGCCCGGACAGCGCTTTGTCAAGCGTGTGTTCGACGTTCTTCTGTGCCTTGTGGCAATGCTCGTTGCGTTCCCCATAATGATCTTCGTTTCCATTGCCATCAAGCTTGAAGACGGCGGACCCGTTTTCTACCGCCAGAAGCGTGTCACCGTCGGCGGACGTGAATTTGAGATCCTCAAATTCAGAAGCATGATCGTGGATGCGGAAAAGCAGGTGGGCGCCGTTATGGCCACGCAGAATGACCCCCGTATCACCAAGGTGGGCAAATTCATCCGCCGCACGCGTCTTGATGAGATCCCGCAGATACTGAATATACTTAAGGGCGACATGAGCATCGTGGGACCCCGCCCCGAGCGCAAGGAATATTACCAGAAATACTGCGAGGATATGCCCGAGTTCGATTACAGACTCAAGGTGAAGGGCGGCCTCACCGGCTACGCGCAGATCTACGGCAAATATAACACGAATCCCTACGATAAGCTTCGTCTTGACCTTATGTATATCGAGAACTACACGCTCTGGCTCGATATCAAGATGATACTTATGACATTCCGCATCATTTTCAGCAAGGAAAGCACTGCCGGAGTGGACAAGGCCATCACCGTCAAAAACTTCCTGAAAAAGACTGAGGACGACGACGGAGACGGCGACTGACAATAATAAAACGGAAGCCGAAAGGCTTCCGTTTTTGTTTTGTCACAGCACGGCTGTGACGGTGAGCTCGAAGTATTTTGTCAGAGTTTCGGGGCTCTCCTTCATCCCGTTTGCTATCCACCAGCTCACCGTTTCAACGAATGAGGCGGCGATGTGATTAACGGCGAAATCCTCGGGAAGGGGAGTGTCCTTCAGCTTTCCCGCATCGGCAAATCCCGATTTGATCAGCTTTTTCAGGTTTGTTTTGAAATACTGCAGGAATATTTCATTGCTGTGGGAGGAGAGCAGGGAAAGGATGTTGTAGTCGTTTTCCTTAAGATGATTGATGAGATGGAGAAACACGGAGTCTCCGGGGAAATGGCAGTCGTATAGCTCGTTTTTGTGAGTGTGTCCCACAGCGGCATTCAGAATATGATCGAAAAGCTCCTCACAGAGCTCCTTCAGAAGAAAATCCTTCGTTTCAAAGTGGGCGTAGAAGGTGGCGCGGCCAACGTCCGCCGCATCGATTATCTCACCCACCGTGATGCGGTTATACGATTTTGTTTCAAGAAGGGCGGTGAAGGCGTTGAATATTGCCTCGCGGGTCTTTCTTTGCCGCCTGTCCATAGCTTTATCCATAGGTTTCTCCATACATTTCGTGGTTTTTGTTCGGTAAAATACAATCCTTGCAAATTGCCCGTTGAATTATTGAGCGGTTTTGCGTATACTGTCACCGTACAATATGTTCGGTATCGTATACATTGTACCGAACCTTAAAGAGTTTGTCAATAAACGGAGCATTTATATGAAAAAATTGATCGGATTTTTATCAAGCGTGCCCATGGTGATCGTGGGCGGTGTATTTTTGGTGCTGAGCCTGGTTTTCACGAAAACGGGTCTGGACCTTCCCGTTGACCCTGCGTGGGTCACGGTGTTCATCAGCGGTGTGCCTCTTCTCCACCTTGCCCTCTGGCGCGTTATACATAACCCCGGTATCAGCAAAATATCGTCGGCTCTTCTTATTACGGTGGCAATGGTGGCCGCCATCGCCATCGGCGACCTTTTCGCCGCAGGCGAGGTGGCATTCATAATGGCACTTGGCGAGATCCTCGAGGATATGACCACCGACAGGGCGAAAAAGGGACTTCATAAGCTTATCAGCCTGACTCCCACCCGCGGCAGACGCATCGTAAACGGAAAAGAAGAAATGATTCCCGCAGAGGAGATAAAGAAGGGTGAACTCCTTCGCGTCCTTCCCGGCGAGGCGATCCCCGTGGACGGCATCATCGTCAGCGGTGAGACCTCGGTGGATCAGTCTATAATGACAGGTGAGTCGCTCCCCGTGGATAAGGCGAACGGCGACGAGGTCTTTGCAGGCACCGTGAACCGTTTCGGCGCCATCGATATCGAGGCCACGAAGGTGGGCGAGAACAGCTCTCTGCAGAAGCTTATCCGTATGGTGAGGGAAGCGGAGGACAAAAAAGCCCCCATGGCCAGGATCGCAGATAAATGGGCAAGCTGGCTCGTTCCCGTTGCGATGGTCGTTGCCATCATCACCGGCATCGTTACCCGTGACATTGAGAGAGCCGTAACCGTGCTCGTTGTGTTCTGCCCCTGCGCTTTGGTGCTTGCAACACCCACGGCAATAATGGCCGCCATCGGTCAGGCAACGAAATACGGCGTTATCATCAAATCCGGCGAAGCCCTCGAAAATATGGGCAAGGTGGATATGATCGCATTTGACAAAACGGGCACGCTCACCGTGGGCAGGCTGAAGGTGAGCGACGTTGTGCCCCTCCGCGAGGGCATCACCGAGGATGAGCTTCTGGCGCTCACCGCATCTGCCGAGCAGAAAAGCGAGCATCCCTTGGGACGCGCCATCGTTTCTTATGCAAAGGAAAAGGGCACGGAGCTTCACAGCTGTGACGGCTTCACTATGCAGGCAGGCAAGGGGGTGACGGCAGAGGTCCTCTCCCGCCGTGTTTACTGCGGAAACGAAAGATACATTGCCGAAAACGGCATAAAAACAGACGAAAAAACAGAAGCATGCCTTCTCGCTCTCCGAAATGAGGGCAAGGCGTCCGTCACCGTGGCGGACAGTGAGGGTGTTATTGGAATCGTGGCGCTTTCCGATGAGCTTCGCCCCGAATCCGCATCCGTTATCGAAAGGCTTAAAGGCATGGGAGTTTCCTCCGTGCTTCTCACGGGCGACAATGAAAAGGCCGCCGCGTATTTCTCCCAGGCCGTCGGCATCAGTCGGGTAAAGGCGGAGCTTCTGCCCGAGGAAAAGGTGGGGGCCGTTACGTCGCTTGCAGAGGAGGGCAAAACTGTAGCAATGATAGGCGACGGCGTCAACGACGCGCCTGCGCTCAAAACGGCAGCGGTAGGCGTTGCTATGGGCAGCATGGGAAGCGACATTGCCGTTGAAGCGGCAGATATCGCCCTTATGGGAGATGATGTTTCCCGCATCCCCTATCTGAAGCGGCTTTCAAACGCAACGGTTAAAACCATCAGATTCAGCATTTCGCTTTCGATGTTCATCAATTTTCTTGCGGTCGCCCTCTCCGTTATGGGCATTCTCAATCCCACAACGGGCGCTCTCGTGCACAATGCAGGCTCCTGCTTCGTTGTGCTCATTGCCGCGCTGCTCTACGACAGAAAATTCGAATAAACGAGAAAAGAAGCCGCACCCTTCGGGCGGCTTCTTTTGCTTGCCTCCGTTGACTTTAGGACTGCCATCGTGATAAAATGAGGTCAGAAGAGATAATAAAGTAAACTCAACGATCAGTTTGGCCCCATTCAACGGACGGTGTGTTTACTGAATACGGCCGAACGGCTACAATGATACACGGAAGGAGGGCGATCGAATGAATCAGATCAAGATCGGTGAATTTATATCGTCGCAAAGAAAAAGCAAAAATCTCACACAGGCGGCTCTTGCCGAGGCGCTCGGCATCACCGACAGAGCCGTTTCGAAATGGGAGCGGGGAAAAGGACTCCCCGACGTTTCGATCATGCTTGAGCTTTGTAATATCTTAGAGATCACAGTAAATGAATTATTAAATGGGGAGAAGATCAACATGGAAAACAACGAAAAGAAAAATGAACAGCTTATGCTCGATATGGCAAAAGAGATCGAGCAAAGAAACAAGATCATCTGGGCGGCAATGTGGACGATCCTGGCCGTCTCGTTAATAGGCCTCATCGGAGGCTGCCTCATCTGCGCCTTGCTTATACCTGAAGGCGTGTGGCAGGTGATCGGTGTTATCAGTCTGTGCGTCGTGTTTTTGATTCCTTGCTTCTATGCACTGAAGCTTGAAATAAGTGTTGGCGCATATAAGTGCAAAAAATGCGGACACGAGATCGTGCCGACATATTTTGAAGCATTGATGGCACTGCACATGGGAACCACCAGATACTTAAAGTGCCCCGAGTGCGGACGTCGCTCCTGGTGCAAAAAGGTGATAAAGAAGTAAGAAAACAAAGAAAAATGCGTGCTTCGGGGAGGCGTGATGATGAAGATTAAGACCGTCAGCTTCAATATAAGATGCTGTGACGACCGCGGCGGGAATTCCATTGCCGAGCGGGCACCGAGGCTTTTTGAGGTGATCTCGCGTTATGCCCCCGATGTTATCGGACTGCAGGAATACAGACCTGCCTGGGAGCCGCATATCGAAAAATATTTCGGTGATAAGTACGATATGTTCAATAAATACCGCACGGCTGAGGTGGAGCTTGAGTCCTCGCCTATCCTTTGGCGGCGCGGCCTTTTCGATTGCACGGATACGGGATATTTCTGGCTCTCCGACACTCCTCGGGAAGAGTCACGTGGCTGGGATGAGATAGGCTGCTACAGAATGTGCGTTTATGCCACCCTGCGTGAAAAGGAAAGCGGGAAGGTCTTCACCGTTATGAACACCCACTTCGGCTTCGGCGACGGGTGCCACGTGAAAAGTGCAAGCCTTATCGCGGAATATAAAAGGAAGCTGACTCCGCATCCCACCTTCATTCTCGGCGACTTCAATATGAGGCCCGATAGCGAAGGCTACAAGGAAATGACGAAGCACTTCACCGACGCAAACGCGGTGACGGCGCGGGATATGAGAGACACCTTCCACGACTATCACCCCGAAATAATCAGAAACGAGCATATCGACTATTGCTTCGTGGACGGCACGGTCACGCCCGTGATGCAAAAGATCATGGACGAAACCCCCGGCGGCTTCCCATCGGATCATTTTGGCATCTATACAGAGCTATATATCTGAGCGCGGATAAAACAAAAAAACGGCAGACGAAGGTCTGCCGTTTTTGCTTTGATATTTAGCGTTCCTCGCGGAAATAGGAAAGTCCCAGACTCTGAGGAGGCTGATGCTCGCGCTTCTTGCGGGAGCTGGTGACAACGAGCACCACGATGGTGACAATGTAGGGGAGCATCTTGATAAGCTCCTTAACGCTTCCCGAAAGACCGGGAATGTATACGCTGGCGATGTAAAGACCGCCGAAAACGTAGGAGCTGAAGATAGCGGAGCCGGGCTTCCACAGCGCGAAGATAACGATGGCGATTGCGAGCCAGCCGCGGTCGCCGAAGCCGTTGTTGGTCCATGCGCCGGTGGTGTAGTCCATAACGAAGTAAAGACCGCCAAGACCTGCGACAGCACCGCCGATGCAGGTGGCAAGGTACTTATAAAGTGCAACGTTGATGCCGGCGGCGTCTGCAGTTGCAGGGTTTTCGCCAACGGCGCGGAGGTTGAGGCCTGCGCGGGTGCGCTTCAGGAACCACTGTGCCAGCACCGCAATGATAATGGCAACGTAAACGAGGAATCCGAAGGAGAAGAAGGTCTCGCCGACGATTCCAAGATGATCGGAAATGAAGGGGATCTTGGTCTTGTATGCGTTACCGGTGGTGAGAAGGGAGATGGAGCCGCTTTCACCGAAGAACTTGAGAAGAGAGCCGCCGTAGAAGTTACCGAGGCCCACGCCGAAGGTGGTGAGCGCAAGACCTACAACGTTCTGATTAGCCTTCAGGGTGATGGTGAGGAAGCTGTAAATGAGAGCGATGAAGGTGGAACCGAGCACGGATGCCAGAAGGGAAATGATAACGCAAAGGATCGGCACGGGAGTTACGGCGAAATGCTCGTAAAGATAGCCGCCGATGATACCGGAGATACCGCCGATATACATGATACCGGGGATACCGAGGTTAAGGTTTCCGCTCTTTTCGGTGATGATCTCACCGGTGGAGCCGAAGAGAAGGGGCGTGCCCTGAACGATAGCGGCGGAGATAAACGCCATTAAGGTTTCAAAAAGTCCCATTATTCGGCGTCCTCCTTTCTTTCCTTGCGGCGCATATGGATCTTATAGGTGCCGAAGAATTCGCTTGAAATGATGAAAAGGATCATTATACCGGTGATTACCTCACCAACGCTGGTGTTCAGACGGAGGTCTGATGCGATCTGACCTGCGCCCTTCTGCAGGAAGCACACGAGCAGGGAAGAGAAGATCATGGCAACGGGATTGAACTTGGACATCCAGGATACCATGATAGCGGTGAATCCGTTGCCGCCAACGGCGTTGGAGGTGATGGAATGGTTTGCACCTGCCGCAAGGATCCAGCCCATGATGCCGCAGAGGGCACCGGAAATGATAACGGTACGGATGATGACCTTTTTAACGTTGATACCGATGTAGCGGGCGGTGTTTTCGCTTTCGCCCACGACGGCGATCTCGTAGCCCTGCTTACTCTTTTTAAGGTAAATGTGAACGATAACGGTGAGAAGTGCAACGATGAGGATGTTCATAAGGTACTTCTGACCGAGGATGGTGGGGAACCAGCCGCTCTGTGTTTCGTCGTTAACGACACCGAGGACCATGGATCCGCTGGGCACCCAAAGCATGATAAAGAAGGAAACGATCTGCATGGCAACGTAATTCATCATAAGGGTGAAGAGCGTTTCGTTCGTGTTCCAGATCGCCTTGAAGATACCGGGGATGCCTGCCCAGATGGAGCCGGCGGCAATGCTGCACACCAGCATCAGAAGAAGGAGCAGGGGAGAGGGCATTTTGTCTCCCAGGTAGAACATGCAGGCAACGCTTGCAAGCATGCCGATAAGCACCTGACCTTCGGCGCCCGTGTTCCAGAAGCGCATCTTGAAGGCGGGGGTAACGGCAAGGGAGATACCGAGAAGGATTGCAGAGGACTGAAGCAGGTTCCACACCTTTCTAATGGTGCCGAAGCTTCCGTCCACCATGGATGCGAATACTCTGAGGGGGTTCTCGCCTGTGAGAAGAATGGTCACGAGAGCACAGAAGAGCACGCCCACTGCGATAACGGCAGCCTTGATGAGAAACATCTGCTTAGGGGAGGTCTCCGTGCGCTTGGTTATGAAGAAGAGAGGCTCGTGATGCGCCTTTTCTGCTTTTTTGATCTTACTGTTCTGCATTTTCGGTTTCCTCCTCTCTGTCTGTCTTTGTCATAAGATAGCCGATCTCATTCTTTGTGGCGGTGCGGGCATCAAGGATACCGGTGATGCGTCCGCTTCCGATAACGAGGATGCGGTCGCAAAGGTCCAGAAGCACGTCAAGGTCTTCACCAACGAAGATAACGGCAACGCCCTTCTTTTTCTGATCGTTCAGAAGGTCGTAGATAAGGTAAGACGAGTTGATGTCAAGTCCGCGTACGGGGTATGCAGCCATAAGGAGGGTGGGAGACGATGCGATCTCGCGGCCCAGAAGGACCTTCTGCACGTTACCGCCGGAAAGACGGCGGACGGGTGTCTCCGCGTCGGGAGTGACGACCTCAAGGTCGCGTATGATCTTTTCTGCCAGCTTTTCGGGCTCGGAGCGCTGGAGGAATACGGAGTTGCCGCTGCGGTAGCTGCGGAGCATCATGTTGTCAACGACGCCCATGTTGCCCACGAGACCCATGCCAAGTCTGTCCTCGGGAACGAAGGAGAGGCGTACGCCAAGCTCTCTGATCTCGAGAGGAGATTTGTCACGGAGGTCCTCGACTTCACCTGTCTTGGGGTTGCGGTAAATGAGGGAGCCGCCGTCAAGCTTCTGCAGACCTGCAATAGCCTCGAGAAGCTCACGCTGACCGCTTCCCGCAATGCCTGCGATACCGAGTATCTCGCCTGCGCGGGCTGTGAAGCTCACGTTGTCGAGAAGCTTAACGCCCTCGCGGCTGTGACAGTCGATGTTCTTAACGATAAGTCTGTCCTCGGGGTTCACGGGATCGGGGCGCTCAATGTTGAGCTCCACCTTTTTGCCCACCATCATTTCGGTGAGGATCTGTTCGTTTGCTTCCGCAGTGTTAACGGTGCCGATGTATTCACCGTGACGGAGAACGGCAACCTTGTCGGAAAGCTCAAGCACCTCGTGGAGCTTGTGGGTGATGATGATAATAGCCTTTCCGTCGTTGCGCATGCGGCGGAGGATATCAAAGAGCTTTTTGGTCTCCTGAGGAGTGAGCACTGCTGTGGGCTCGTCCAGGATAAGGATGTCGGCGCCTCTGTAAAGGACCTTGATTATCTCAACGGTCTGCTTTTCGGAAACGGACATTTCGTATATCTTCTTTGCGGGATCGATCTCAAATCCGTATTTTGAGCTGATCTCTGCCACCTTCTCGGTGACGGCACGGATGTCGAATCTGCCCTTTTCCTCAAGACCGAGGACGATATTTTCAGCTGCGGAGAAAATGTCCACCAGCTTGAAATGCTGATGTATCATGCCTATCTTATATGCGAAGGCATCGTGAGGGGAATTGATGAACGCTTCCTCGCCGTAAATGAAGATGCGTCCCTCGTCCGGGTGATAAATGCCCGATATCATGTTCATCAGAGTCGTTTTTCCGCTTCCGTTTTCGCCGAGAAGGGAAAGGATCTCACCGCTGTTCACGGTGAGGTTAACGCCGCTGTTTGCCACGACGCTTCCGAATCTTTTGGTGATACCTCGCAGTTCGATTGCTACGTTGTTCATCGTTTGTTACCTTTCATAACCGAAATTTCCATCCGGACGCAAAATAAGCTTTTGCGCTCGGATGGAAAATCCGATATAAATATTGCTTATATCAAAGAATAAAAGCCCATGGGGACACCGTCGGGCGGAGTCCCCATTAGGCTATGGATCAAAAACTGATTACTGCGGAGCGTCGATACCGTCGATGATGATGTCGAAGTAAGGAGCGGAGCGCTGGTCGTCAGCAGATTCATCAAAGTAACCGTCGTGAATAACGTTGGTTTCGCCAACGAAGTCGCCGTCAACGTCTGCGAGGTACTCGGAAAGAGTAGCGCCGTTTACGGTGAACATGGAGGTGTCAAATACCTTGAGAGTGCCTGCCTTGAAGCCTGCGATAGCAGCGTCGATAGCTGCCTGAGTGCCTTCAGCTGCGCATGCGGAGTTGAGCTCGGTGAGTTCAACGGAGCCTTCTTCAATACCGCCGCACCAGTCGTAGGGGATCTCGTTGCCCTTGCCTGCCATCGTCTTTTCGATGATGAGCTTCATGTAGGGTTCCCAGTTGATCTTGGAGGAGATGAGAGCGGTGGTGGGAGCGATGCTGATGGTGCTGATGTTGTATGCAACGTTGGGAATGCCTGCGTCTTCACAAGCCTTGGGAGCGCCTTCGGAGTCAGCATGCTGGCTGATAAGAACACAGCCGGAGTTGATGAGGTTTTCAGCAGCGGTCTTTTCGAGAGCGATGTCGAACCAGGAGTTGGTGTATTCAACCTTCATGGTTGCGGTGGGGCAAACGGAGCGAGCGCCGAGGAAGAAGGAGGTGTAGCCGGACTTAACTTCTGCATAGGGCCATGCGCCAACGTAGCCGATAACGGCTTCTTCAGCGGTGATCTTGCCTTCTGCGATCATTTCGTTGAGCTTCATACCTGCAGCGATACCTGCGAGGTAACGGCCTTCGTAAATGGAAGCGAATGCGTTGTGGTAGTTAGCAAGCTTAACAACGTGAGCCTGAGTACCGGTAGCGTGGCAGAACTGTACTTCGGGGTTTTCCTTAGCAGCCTGGATCATGTAGGATTCGTGGCCGAAGGAGTCAGCGAAGATGAGGTCGCAGCCTGCATCAACGAGCTCGCAAGCTGCGTCGTAGCATTCGGGGCCTTCGGGAATGTTGATCTTCATGATGACCTGCTCTTCGGAAAGACCGATAGCCTTTGCTGCAGCGTTAGCAGCGTCGATGAAGTTCTTGTCGTAGGTGGAGTTTTCATCGTGAAGGAAGATGAAGCCTACTTTGAAATCTGCGTTTGCATCGCCGCAGGAGTTGAAGCATACTACGGTAGAAGCGAGCATAACAACTGCGAGGATGACAGTGATGAGTTTTTTCATTGTTCTCTCCTGAAAATGAAGTATTTATGTAAAATAAATTACATACAAGTAAAAAGAACAGACTCACTATGGGTCTGTTCAAACAAGTGTTGAAAAAGACCAATAATAATAACTTATCGGTGCGCGTCGGATGCTTATCGTATCAGTGGGGCAAATATTTCGGATGAAATATTATATATCGAATAATGTTAAAAATATTGGTTTTCACGCACTTATTATCACACAATAAAAACGGCTTGTCAACTAAATTTACGCTTTCGAAAAAAAATCGACATTTTACACAATCCAAAGAACAAAAACGGGCTTTTATAGGGAAAAAACACGATATGATGTGTGCTCTGCGTCATATAATTTCCGCTTTTGCGTATATATGAAGTATGAAGATAAAGGAGGTCGTGATGGAGTATTCGTGGAGTCTCGGAGAAATGACGGAGGGCCTTTCGTGGGCGGAGGAGCCCTTTTCCGAAAAGGGCGCAGGCTGCGGTGGAGGGGGGATGTCGGACGGACGGAGAAGAGCAACGGTGGCAGCCATGCTGCTTGCCGTTCTGGCATCGTATCTCACCGGGGAAACGGTGCTTCGGACCGCCCCCGTGGAAACGGACAGAGAATACGGCGACGCCATCTCCGTTATGTCACCGTCGGTGGAGACGGTGACGGAGGAAATATGGGCATCGGAAAGGGAAGCACGGATAGAGGAGCTTGCAACGGCGTATATCGAGGAATACATGAGTAAAAACTGTAAGTAGTGCGTGGAATAGAGTCACTTCTCAGCTTTCTTTCCGTTGTGCTCATCCACGAGGCGGGGCATCTGACGGCGGCAGCGCTGGCAGGCGCCCGCGTGGGGTGGCCGGGTGCCGTTGGAGGCGGGCTCCGCATGCGCGTGACGGGCACGGAGGCAATGCCGTATCTCCGTGTTATCGCCGTATATGCTGCGGGTGCCGCATTCAACCTTGCTTCGCTTCTCATCCCCGGAATGGGGGAGCGCTTCCGCATCTACAGCATCGGCGCTGCCGTTTTCAATCTTTTGCCCCTACGCGGCTCCGACGGGGAAGGTATCCTTCGCGGGCTGCTTTCAGCCCTTTTTGACCCCTTGCGGGCGGAGCGCGCGTGCCGCGCTGTGGCATCGGTGACGCTCTGCGCCTTCTGGTGCTGGGCGGTGATATATAATCTCAGGGGGCGCGGCGACCCTGCCATGCTCCTTGCCGTTATCGCCGTTATAATCGCAAAACACGAATAAAATCCGACCGAAACGAAAAATATTCGACAAATTTACGAAAAGTATTGCATAAATAAATGCTATCTGCTAAAATGATGGGGTAGAAAAATTAATAAAAAACCCGCCCGGGTACGGGCTGCTGTAAGGGAATTGCGTGCGGCTGTCTGTCATGGGGGGATTTTTCTATATTAGGGATAAAAACGAAAGGGGAGTTCCCGTCTGCTTCGGCGGATGGGAGAAATTACGGGTAATATAGGTAAGAAATGAACGAAAAAAAGATCATTGAGCTGAAAGGTGTTACCAAATCCTTTGACGGAGAAACCGTGCTTCAAAGCATCGACCTTAATATATACGATAACGAGTTTATAACGCTTCTCGGCCCCTCCGGCTGCGGAAAGACGACCACTCTCCGCATCATCGGCGGCTTTGAGACCCCCGACTCGGGCGAGGTATATTTCGACGGTGTGAACATCACAGATACGCCCCCCCACAAGAGACGTATTAATACCGTTTTTCAGCGATATGCGCTGTTCCCTCATCTCAACGTTTATGAAAATATTGCCTTCGGTCTGCGCGTTGCCAAGGTGCCGGATGCCGAAATATCGGAAAGAGTGCGCGAAATGCTTGAGCTTGTGAATCTGAAGGGCTTCGAGCGCCGCCACGTTACCACGCTTTCGGGCGGTCAGCAGCAGCGAGTTGCCATTGCGCGTGCGCTTATCAATAAGCCCCGCGTCCTTCTTTTGGACGAGCCCCTGGCGGCTCTCGACCTGAAGCTCCGCAAGGATATGCAGAACGAGCTTAAGAGCATCCAGAAAAAGACGGGCATCACCTTTATCTTCGTTACTCACGACCAGGAGGAGGCCCTCTCCATGTCCGACACCGTGGTCGTTATGAATGCGGGCTCCATTATCCAGATAGGCACCCCCACCGATATATATAACGAGCCCGTCAACGCATACGTTGCCGATTTTATCGGCGAATCCAATATCGTTGACGGAATCATGCTTTCGGATTATAAGGTCCGCCTTGCAGGCCACACCTTCGACTGCGTTGACGCGGGCTTCGAAAAGAACGAGCCTGTGGACGTTGTTATCCGCCCTGAGGACGTGGACGTGGTTTCCCTTGAAAATGGAATGCTCAAGGGCAAGGTGACCTCCGTCACCTTCAAGGGCGTTCACTATGAGGTCATCGTTGATATCTCCGGCTTCAAGTGGATGATACAGACCACGGACTACGTTGCTCCCGATGCGGAGATCGGCATCTACATCGAGCCCGATGCGATCCACATAATGAAGAAATCCGAATATTCCAATATGTTTGGCGACTATTCCTCCTTCAGCGACGAGCTTGAGCTCCTCTCGGAGAATATTGAGGAGGAAGAGGAATGAGGCGCAGTTTTATAGAAAGAGCCGCGGCGGCGCCGCACATCGTATGGAGCGTTCTTTTTATAATCGCGCCGCTGCTTTTCGCCGTTTACTATGCGTTCACGGATCTTGACGGCAACTTCACCTTCGAAAACGTGGAGCGCCTCTGGAACGGTAATTATCTTCTCATACTTCTGAATTCCCTTTGCCTTGCGCTGATAGCAACCCTCGTATGTCTCGTTATCGCGTATCCCACGGCATATTTCTTCTCCCGTATGAAGGCAAAGTGGCAAAAGATCGCTATCCTGCTCATAATGGTGCCTCTTTGGATGAACTTCCTTATCACCACTTATTCCTGGATGACGATCCTTGAGGATACCGGTATCGTGAACTCTGTTTTCGGATACCTGGGTATCGACCCCGTTCATATGATAAACACCCCCGGCGCCGTTATCGTCGGTATGGTGTTCTGCTATCTCCCCTATATGATACTTCCCATATATTCCGTTATGGCCGGTATCGACACGCGGCTCCTTGAGGCATCTGCCGACCTGGGCTGCAACAATTTCAGGATCCTCACGAAGGTCGTTATGCCCATGTCCCTCTCGGGCGTTATCTCCGGCATAACAATGGTGTTCGTTCCCTCGATCTCCACCTTCTATATTTCCCAGAAGCTTGGCGGCGGTACCTTCCAGCTCATCGGTGACACCATCGAAAGCTATTTCACCGGCACTGCCATCAACTATCATTTCGGCGCGGCGCTCTCCCTTATCCTCATGGTGCTCATTCTCATCTCCATGGCGATAATGAACCGTTATTCCGACGCTGAGGATTCAAAGGGGGTACCGATGATATGAAGGCTTTATCCAAGGTATATCTCACCCTCGTGTTCATTTTCCTTTATGCTCCCATCTTCGTTATGATCCTTATCTCCTTCAATTCCGGAGAATCCACAACGGAGTTTATGGGCTTTTCCCTCAAATGGTACCGCGAGCTTTTCCGCGACAGAGCCACCCTCGAGGCGCTGAAAAACACGCTGGTGCTCTCCATCCTTTCCGCGGTGGTGTCCACCGTTATCGGCACTCTTGCTGCCGTTGGTATCGTCCGTATGCGCCGCCGCTGGCTCAGAAGCACCGTTATGTCGGTGACGAACGTGCCGATGATGAACCCGGATATCGTTACGGGTATCTCCCTGATGCTCCTTTTCGTTTTCGTGGGCACGCTTCTCGGCTTCGATTCTTATCTTTCCTTCTGGACCCTGCTCATCGCGCATATCACCTTCAACCTTCCTTACGTTATCCTTTCCGTTCTGCCGAAGATAAAGCAGATGGACAAGAATATCCCCGAAGCCGCTCTGGACCTGGGATGCACGCCCTTCCAGTCCTTTGTGAAGGTGGAGCTGCCCTTTATGATGCCCGGCATCATCACCGGATTCATAATGGCGTTCACCCTCTCCTTCGACGACTTCGTTATTAGTAACTTTACCTCGGGCTCCAGCTATCAGACCCTGACGATCCACATTTATTCCATGATAAAGAAGAGCGTCAAGCCCGATATCTACGCCCTTTCCACACTTATCTTTGCGGCAGTGCTTCTGCTCCTCATCGTTTATAATTTCACCGAAAATTCCGATGAAAGAGCCCTTCGCAGATCCGCCGCGGCAGAGCAGCGGCGCCGCCGCGAGCTTCGCCGCAAGAGAGGGGAGGTGCACCAGTGAAAAAGCTGCTGACCCTTACCTTTATTCTGTCACTTCTTCTGATCCTTTGCTCCTGCGGTGAAAACGAGGGCGACGAGCTCTTCGTTTACAACTGGGGCGAATATATCTCCGACGGCTCCGATGATTCTCTTGACGTTATCGCCGCCTTCGAGGAATATTATGAGGAGCTTACGGGCCGCCCCATGAAGGTCCACTACACAACGTATCCCTCAAACGAGGATATGTATGCGAAGATCTCCGGCGGCACCTCAAATTACGACGTTATCATTCCTTCCGACTATATGATCGAGAGAATGATATCCGAGGACCTGCTTCTGCCCGTTAATATCGAGTCCGTTTGCGAGTCCTACGGCGCCGAATGCTATTACAGCTACATCGGCGAGGACTTCCGCGGTCTTTATTACGACCCCACGGACACCTATTCCGTTCCTTATACCTACGGTCGCGTGGGTATCATCTATAACACCACCATGGTAGACCCCGAGGACTGCACCGGTTGGGAGCTTATGTGGAACGAAAAGTATAAGGGCAAGATCCTGCAGTTCAACAATTCCCGCGACGGCTTTGCAACGGCACAGTATATGCTGGAGCAGAACGTGAACACCACCGATCCCGAGGATTGGCGCGCTGCCGTTGAGCTTCTTCTGGAGCAGAAGCCTCTCGTTCAGTCCTACGTAATGGACGAGATCTACAATAAGATGGAATCGGGCGAGGCTGCCGTATCTGCATACTACGCAGGCGACTACTTCACCATGCT
>JAZMZX010000034.1:0-13264 GCA_045586225.1 Eubacteriales bacterium | reverse complement strand
AATGCTTTTCCGTCCTTATCAACTACCTTGACACCACTTTCTGTGATTTCAGAAAGCTTAGTTTCAAGGTGAACGGGAACTTTATTTGTTTTGAAGAAATCACGGAGATAGCTTGTGTTTGCAAGACAGATACCGGGAGTGGTTATAAGGTCGTCCTGCATTTCCACAATAATGGGCTTCTTACCCTTAAGATAAAGATCGTATGCGATCTCGCAGCCCGTGAGGCCGCCGCCGATTATAACGACTCTCTCGCCGACCTCTTTGCTGCCAAGGAGGTAGTCGATAGCCTCGATAGCGGTGTCGGCACCCTTGATGGGAATGCGCTTTGCCTTGGCGCCCGTTGCAACGATGACCTCGTCTGCACCGAGAGACTTAACGTCACTGACCTCGGTATTGAGCTTTACTGAGATGGGGTACTTTGTGATCTCGCGTCTGTACCAGGCGATAAGAGCGCGGTCCTTTTCCTTGAAGGAGGGCGATGCCGCCGCGATGAACACGCCGCCAAGCTCTCCGCTCTTTTCGTAAAGTGTCACCTTATGTCCGCGCTTGGCAAGAAGGATCGCTGCCTCCATGCCGCCGATACCGCCGCCCACAACGGCAACATTTTTCACCTTCTTTGCGGGCTTCACGCTGTACTTCTTCGACTGCATGGTCTCGGGGTTGAGGGCGCAGCGCGCAAGACCCATGGTGTCGGTAAGATCCTGGGTGTTGTAGTGTCCCTTGCTGGAGGAGAAATTGAAGCATCCGTTATGGCAGCAGATGCAGGGCTTGATATCGAGAAGTCTGTCCTCGATAAGCTTAGTTACCCATTCAGGGTCTACGAGGAACTGACGGGCAACTCCCACGCCGTCGATAAGTCCGTCGGCAACTGCCTTCGCGCCAACCATCGGGTCCATACGACCGGCGCAAACAACGGGAATGTTCACGAACTTCTTGATGTGTGCAACGTCGTCGAGATTGCAGTTTTCGGGCATATACATAGGCGGATGAGCCCAGTACCAGGAGTCGTAAGTGCCATTGTCGGCGTTGAGCATATCGTATCCTGCATCCTCAAGATACTTGGCCGCTCTTTCGGATTCCTCCATTGCGCGGCCTGCCTCAACGTATTCCTCGCCGGGAACGGCGCCCTCGCGGAAGCCCTTCATCTTGGATTCAACGGAATAGCGCAGAGATACGGGGAAATCGCTGCCGCAGGCTTCCTTGATGGCCTTCACAACCTCAACTGCGAAGCGGTAACGGTTTTCAAAGCTTCCGCCGTATTCGTCGGTGCGCTTATTGAAAAATTCTATTGCAAACTGGTCGAGCAGATAGCCCTCGTGAACTGCGTGTACCTCAACGCCGTCCACGCCCGCCTTCTTGCAGAGTGCGGCGGTTTTCGCGAAGGCCTCGATGATCTCGTGAATCTGCTCCTTCGTCATTTCGGGGCAGATGATATCGGGAGCCCAGCGCGCAGGCTGCTCGCTGGGGCAAGCAAGCTCATGGCTCGTGTCGAGAATGGGCTTAAGTATTGCACGGGTAAACTTGTTTTTGTGAAGGGGTCCCACAAGCTCGGTGATAGCCCATGAACGGCCCATGCCTGCTGTCAGCTGAATGAAAAGCTTGGCACCGGTCTTATGTATCTCGTCCATGAATTCCTTCAGCTCATCGAACATCTTGGGATTCTGCCAGAGCCATTTTCCCCAGAAGGTATCGCGCAGAGGCGCGATGCCGGGGATGATGAGTCCCACATTATTCTTTGCGCGTTCAAGAAAGAGCTTTGCCGCTTCCTTGTCGAAACCGCAGCCTGTAAGCTCAAACCATCCGAAAAGGGAGGTTCCTCCCATGGGGCACATGACGATCCTGTTTTTGATCTCAACGTTGCCTATGTGCCAGGGGGTAAAAAGCGCATCGTAATTCTTATCCATAATAATTGCCTGCTCCTTTTGCTCAGCGGTTTTATTTATATTACCAATCAGTAATTATATCAAATTCCGACTCTGAAATCAAGAAATATTATGCTGTGCGGAATGGCGTGCGCAAAAAAACGGAAGGCAGAAGCCTTCCGTTTTTCAGTTTTTCTTGTTCACACCGATAACGTACACCATGACGGAAAGCACCGCGCAGGCAAGCATAGGAAAAAGCAGCTTATCCAGATAGGAATAACCGGCGGCTATGGGTATCATCAGCGAGGAAAGCTCAAAGAGCACCGCCGAAAAAACACAAAAGCGAAATCTGCGGCGGTATCCCGTTATCTTGAAAACGGTGAATTCCTTTATCACCGTAAGCACGTTTACGGCAGTGAAATACAGAGGCAAGGAAAATACGGCGAAAATGAGAAGATACAGTCCGAATCCGAACTCGAAAAAGCCGCCCTTGTCGTGAGCCGCAGCCACGGCTGATGCGATCACGAGACACAGTGCGTATATTGCCGTGACCGCAAGGCACGTGATCCTGTACTTTTTTATAACGTAGCTTTTATCCATTCCCTATACCTCGTTCGTCATTCTGTTAATGCTTTGGGAAAATGATGCGTACAGTCGTTCCAACGCCCTCCACGCTGTCAAGCTCAACCTTAGCCTTATGGAGCATGGCGCCGTGCTTGACTATGGAAAGACCGAGTCCCGTGCCGCCAACGTCACGGGAATGGCTTTTATCAACACGGTAAAAGCGCTCAAACACGCGGGTCTTATCGCTTTCGGGAATGCCGATTCCCGTGTCCTCCACGGAAACGAAATGACCGCTCTCATCGCTGCCCACCGTCACGGTGACGGAGCCGTCCTGCTTATTATATTTGACGGCGTTTTCCGCAAGATTATGCACGATCTCATAAACGATCTTTTCAATGCCCGTTATGAGGGTGCTCTTTCCTTCGAGCTTAAGCGTCACGCCGTTTGCCCGTGCCTTTTCCGATAGCCTCATCACTATGTCGTCGCTGACGGCGTAAAGATCCACGTTCGTCATTTCGGGCACAGCATTTTCATCAAGGCGCGAAAGCTCCATAATGTCGTTTACAAGAACGATAAGGCGCTGAGCCTCGGAATAAATATTCTGAGAAAACTTCGGCACATCCTCGGGCTTTACAAGACCTGCGGCCATAAGCTCAGCCGATCCTGAGATCGAGGTGAGAGGAGTTTTCAGCTCGTGGGAAACGTTTGCCGTGAATTCACGTCGGTACGCGTCCTGCATTTCGTGCTCCGCGCGTATTTCCTTCATCTGCCTGTCTATCTGACGGTTTTGCTCCGCGATCTTTTCGTAAAAGGGCAAAAGCTCCGTGTATACCGCCCTTCCGTCGGGGGCATCAAGATCGATCTTGTTTATAGGGTCCGTGATGCTGGAGGATATTCTCACCGCAAGCACCAGCGAAAGGATTATTGCCACCGCAAAGGTGAACACAACGGGAGTGATCAGGTCGATCACCAGAGCTGCCATTGTGTACTGTACGCTGGAGACGCGGATGATGCTTCCGTCGGAAAGCTTCACGGCACAGTATGCCACCTCTGCTCCGCGGGCAATTGAATAGCGGGAGCTTTCTCCAACGCCGTTCTTCTCTGCGAGAATGAACTCCTCAAGATCCTTATAGTTCTCCGGGCCTGAAAGCTCGCCGATGGAATCGTATAAAACGTCACCCTTAGCCGAAACCAGAGTCATTCGCCCCGTCACCTCATCCGACAGCGTGTCAAGCACGCCGTATCCGCCTATCTCAATTGCGGCGGCAAGATAATGAGCTTCGTTTTTCAGCTCTTGGGTATACTTGGCAGAATAGTGGTTATATATAACGCTCAGTGTGATGGCGATGGAAAGCACGAACACCACCATCGCAACGGCAAAGATATTATAGAATATCTTACTTCTCACGCTTTCCTCCTATTTTGTAGCCTACTCCGCGTATCGTTTCAATAAGTGAGCCCGCATCGCCAAGCTTCTGGCGGAGAGTTCGTATATGAACGTCGACAGTGCGGCTTTCTCCGTCGAAGGAGTAGCCCCAGATGCGGTCGTGGATAGTGTCGCGGGTGAGCACCATGTTCTGATTTTTCAGAAGGAGGCACAAAAGCTCGAATTCCTTCAGTGTGAGCACCACAGCTTCGCCGTTTACCCTGACGGAATGGCCTACCTCGGAAACGGTGAGGGGACCGATGGAATATTCGATTCCCTTTTCTTCCCTTTCCACACGGCGCAAAAGCGCCTTTACCCGTGCAATAAGCTCCATCATACCGAAGGGCTTGGAGATATAGTCGTCAGCGCCCAAATCGAGCCCCACGACCTTATCGTATTCGGTTCCCTTCGCTGTCACAATAATAATAGGCAGCAGCTTTGTGACGGCAGTCTCACGCAGGCGGGAGAGCACCGTTAATCCATCTGTTTCGGGAAGCATTATATCAAGAATAACGAGTGACGGCAGGCTTTCCTCAAGCGCTGCAAAAAACTCCGACGGGCGCTCAAAGCCGCGGGCTTCAATGCCAACGCTTTCTATGGCATAAACCACAAGATCGCGTATGCTTTTATCGTCCTCAACTATGTAAACCATGAAGGATCCCTCTCAAATATCGTGTTTTCACATTTATTATAGATAATTATATTACATTATCCGAGAACTCGCAAGCACTAAGGATGCTCCTTTTGTTAATTCTATGTAAAATCTCACATTTAGGTTTCACGATTGCTCATTCTCAAGTCGGATATGGATTAATTCCTCGATATTGTTTACTTTTTCGGGAATTTTCTTTTTCTTTTGCTTGCCATTCGAATGCGAAGCGGCAGAGCTATTGTTAAGCACGATTTAACATTGTCAAGTATATTTAACATTAATTTAACCCATACCCCCGCGCTCACTTTACAAAAATATTATATAATTTCGATGTAAATACTTAAAACCATATCTCCGAAAGGATACACTTTATGGATATTCTCGATTTTATTCAGCTTGGCGGCGGTCTTGCGTTCTTCCTTTACGGCATGCACGTTATGTCCGGCGGTCTTGAAAGAATGGCGGGCGGACGTCTTCAGACGATGCTCAAAAGTGCCACGTCAAGTCGTTTTTTGAGTCTTATTCTCGGTATCGGTATTACGGTTGCGGTGCAGTCCTCCTCCGCCGTCACGGTCATGCTCGTCGGTCTTGTAAACTCCGGCATCATGAGCATCGGGCAAACGGTTGGCGTTATCATGGGCTCCAACATCGGCACCACCCTTACCGTTTGGCTCCTCACCCTTGTGGGGCTTGAAACAAGCAATATATTTGTCAGTCTTCTGAAGCCCGAAAATTTCTCTCTTATCTTTGCGCTGGTGGGCATACTGCTCATAATGGCATCCAAGAGCTCCAAGCGCCGCGATATCGGTGCGGTTTTCGTTGGCTTTGCCGTTCTTATGTACGGTATGAAGCTTATGAGCGGCTCTGTCAGCGGACTTGCAGATTCTCCTGCTTTCACAAGTCTCCTTCTCGCATTTGAAAATCCCCTTCTCGGCGTTGCCGTTGGTGCGATCTTCACAGCGATCATTCAGGCATCCTCCGCTTCCATCGCCATCCTCCTTGCACTTGCTGCAACGGGCGAGATCACGTATATGATGGCACTCCCCATTATCATGGGTCAGAACATCGGTACCTGCGTTACTTCCCTTATCTCCAGTATCGGCGTTAACAAGAATGCAAAAAAGGTTGCCGTTATCCACATTCTCTTCAACACGATAGGCACTCTCATCTTCTTGATCGCATATCTCATCATCACCAGATTCTTCGATATCGCGTTCATGGATCTCCCCATTGCGGAAACGGGCATCGCGCTCTTCCACACCGTATTCAACATCATAACAACGCTTCTCCTGATCCCCTTCTCCAATCTTCTCGTTAAGGCTGCAAACGCGATCCTTCGCGAAAATGACAGCGAAGAAACACAGAAGACGGAGCTTCTGGACGAAAGAATCCTTGCAACTCCCTCCATCGCTATCACAGAGTGCGACGCGCTCACTCAGCAGATGGCCAATATCGCTCACGAATCTCTCGTCGAAGCCTTTTCTTCCGTTGGCAAATTCAGCAAGACCACTGAAGAGAATATTTTGATCAACGAAGACAAGCTTGACAGGTACGAGGACAAGCTGGGCACCGCCCTCGTTAAGCTTTCATCCGAGCAGCTCTCCGAGCACGACTCCCACCGCATCTCCAAGATGCTTCACACCATCGGTGACTATGAGCGTCTCGGAGACCACGCCGTAAACATTATGCGCGTATCCAAGGAGCTTTACGAAAAGAAGCTTTCCTTCTCCCCTGCGGCAACTGAAGAAGTCAAGGTCCTTCTCGAGGCACTCACCGAGATCGTTAATCTCACAAACGACGCATACGTGAAGAATTCCCCCGAGGCTGCCGCCGTTATCGAGCCTCTCGAGCAGGTCATCGACTCTATCGTTTCCTCTATGAAGTCCCGCCACATCAAGCGCCTTCAGTCAAAGGAATGCTCCATAGAGCTGGGATTCATCCTCTCCGACCTTCTCAACAACTGCTCAAGGATCTCCGACCACTGCTCCAACATTGCAGTTTCCATTATCGAGATCTCCCACAGCTCCTTTGATACTCATCAGTATCTCAACGCCATCAAGCACGGCAACAGAAACTTCAACGAGGTGTTCGACACCTACAGCGAAAAGTATCACATCTGAAAAGATACATAATAAAAACCGCAAGCCATATGGCTTGCGGTTTTTTTGTGATCAGGCTTTGTGGCCCGATATGACTGTTTTGATGCTTTTGCAGAGGAAAGCGTTATATCGCCTCCGGGCTTACGGCTGTGGCAAGGCTTATGCAGACACCGTTCCGGCGTCACACCGATGCCGGCTCCTTTTCCTCGGCCTTTTCGGGCTCGGCGTTTTTCCCGCTGCGTTTATCCTTGATATACCAGGGGAGATACGCAATGATATAAAGAGCCGTTATCGCTGCACCCATAATGATTATGCGGAGCGTGAAATCGGGAGGAAGGATATCGAGTATCGACGGCGTGGATTCGGGCTTTGCCATGAAAAGATAGTTGGCACCGGGACCGATAATATCGTTTGCCACGTAGGCTACCACGGCAAGCACTGCCAGGGCAACGTATGACTTCACCATAGACTTCACGGTCGGACGCATTTTGTGAACGAATATCATATAGAATATAGCCACGTATCCGAGTGTGTGCTCGAACCAGAACTGATAGTAGCGGAATCTCAAAGGACCGGTGTAGGTGATGACGGTGGGGGTTATCAGCGCGAAGATGGAGCCCGCAAAGAGCCAGAAATACGATATATCGAAAAGTGACTGGGACTTTCCGATCACCATATAGCTGCAGAACACTACCGCCCATCCGCACACGGTTATGGGCAGGTGGTCCACAGGGTTGGGACCCAGGGACGGAATGCCGACAAGACGCCAATAATACGACATTTCCGAAATTATAAGTGCAAATGCCAGAATATATCTGAGCTTTTCTTCATATGCGGAGCCGGCAATCTTATTACGGAATTTATATATCAAAAAAATAACGAGAGCTGCCACCGCTATGGGAGCAAAATGAGCAAAAGTGAAATTCGTGAATTCAACCTCTGTGCCCTCTCCGAAAAAGAATCGGAAAAACTCTTTCATAAAATCGCCTTTCTCAAACGTAAACTTCTGTTAGAAAGAATTATATCACCGCTCGACAATAAATGCAACAGTTTGACATATCAATTAATATACTAATTAAAAATTTAATAATTATTGATGAACAGGCAAAGGACGCCAAAATAAATGCCGCGGCATCATTTCATCAGCTCTTCTGTCAGCGCCAGTATTTCAGGGGCGATCTTTTTCCGCTCCTTTTTCAGCGTTCTTTCGTAAACGGGATACGCCAGACACATCGGTAAAAGTCCCATCACTCCCACAGAAACGCCCACAAGCATTTTTAGCTTCCCTTCTATCCCAAGAAGCGCACCGATATCCGTCATTATTAAGCTCATGCCGAAGCCCAGGGTCAATGCGCCGACGATTCCCAATATCAGCGCGACTGCCGTTGCTTTTTTATAAACAGCCCTGTCCAGACGGCGAAGGTGAGTCATTTTATCCTCTTCTTCTCCGGGCGCCTCGTATTTTTTTCTTATAGCCTTTATCTCATCCTGCTCTTTCGCAGAATAAGTGTAGATGAAGGTTTCTTTTTCATTTTTCATTTATATACTCCTTGTCTGACGCAATTCTTTTGATCCTCTTGGTTCCGTTTGCGATCATATAAACCGCCATTGCTATAATGAAGGCGGAAATAACACCGCCGGATGCTCCCAAAAACACTCTTCGCGTGAAAAGGTCCATGGTATCCCCTCCGAAGGTAGTCAGCATTGTGGATTCAAGCGTGAGCATAGACACGCAGGCGGAGGCAAGGCTGATAGCCTTTGATGCGGAATAAACAGGACTCTTATACTTGCGGTATTTCACTGCATTTATGATGGCAAGAGTGAGAGACGTAAACGTATACGCCGCCAGGGCGATGGTGGTTATCTCGTGGTGGCGGAACGTTCTGTTCCAGTACACCATAAAGAATATCATAAGGGAGATCGCCAGATTCATCATAAGAAACACGATGCCGCAGGTGCGATATCGGACAAGCTCCTTTTGCATATTCTCACCCGGTCGGTTTTTGCCTGTGTATCTCACAAGGGAAAAGCGCACGATGGCCAGCAGAATATAATATCCCGAAAGCGAGCAATACCAGAATGAACGGTGATAAACGCCGAGCCACCCGTGAAAAACAGCATAAGCCGCATTGAATACGAGAGAGCCGTAAAGAGAGGTGTTGACCCGCAGATGAGTGTCCTCGCGCCACCGCTTCACGTATTTGTTCTCTTCTCTGAAGCTTTTATAAAAGCGTATCATTGCCGGTATACGAAGCAGGACCGCTGTGAGTGTATACGCAGAAAGCACGTACGAGGCAATTGCGACCGGTGATTCCGTGCCGAGGGTGACCATTGAATAAATGAGAAACACCGCCGACACGATAACCAGAAGGATCAATATCACAGGGTGCGGGAACAAAATTGCCCTGGTAGGCTTTTTTATATCCATATCAAGCCCTCCGGATCCTTACCGTAAACAAAGTGCCCTTGCCAAGAGCGCTCTCAACACCTATTTCGCCTTCAACGATATCGATGACACGCTTCACAAGGGCAAGACCGAGGCCATTGCCTTCGGAATAATGGGAGGTGTCGCCCTGATAAAACTTTTCGAATATGTGTGCTCCCGTTTCTGCGCTCATTCCGCAGCCCGTGTCCTTTATCTTAACGACGGCATAGCCATCGTCGGTCGTGAGGCTTAACGACACAGTGCCGCCCGATTCGGTAAACTTAAAAGCATTTGAAAAGAGATTGTTCCACACGTGGGAAAGCAGCTCCGCATCAGCCTTTACGGTGACACCGTCTTCAATATCGGTGTCGATGCTGATGCCCTTTTCCTCCCACACGTTTTCAAACATCAAAAGGCACTCGCAAAGCTGCTCGCCAAGATCGTATCCGGCCGCTTTCGGGAATATCTGCTGATTTTCAAGGCGACTGAGCTTAAGGATATTTGACATCATATCCGCCATTCTGCGTGATGCATCCATAACGCCCTTTGAATATTCGAGGCGCTTTTCCTCGGAAAGCCCCGGTGACTCCAGCAGCGTTCCGTAATTCTGTATAACGGCAAGCGGGGTTTTCATTTCGTGGGATACGTTTGCAATGAAATCGGCGCGCAGTGTTTCAACACTCGATAGCTCCCCTGCCATTTTATTAAAGCAATCTATTATCTGATTGAACGTGGTGTCCGTTGCAAAATTGCTCTGGGGCTCGACCCGAACGGAAAAATCGCCCTCAACGATCTTTTCCGCAGCTGCGATAATGCGCTTCAGGGGACGCTCCACTGTAAGTCTGCGGCGTGCTGCATCTGTCAGAGTGAAGATAAGGCTCAGAAGCACAACGTTTCCGAAGGTTAGCTTTGCTGCCGCGGAAAGGTTTTCATTTGTGAAGGTGATACCCAGCGTATCGGCAAGTATGGAAACGAAGAGCATCATGCAGCAGGTGGTGACGAATCCCACCAGGATAAAAAACGTTATATAATTATTGATCAGCCTCAAAAAATTCTGATTCTTTCTTTCGCCCTTCATTTAAGCACCGCCTTATAGCCGAGACCGTGCACGGTGACGATCTCAAAATCACTGCACTCCGAAAGCTTTGAGCGAAGCTTCGTCATATAAACGTCCACGGCGCGGGGCGCGGTTTCCGTGTCTGCGTCCCAGAATTCATCCATAAGCTGCGTTCTTGTGAAGGTCTTTTTCGGATAAGACAAAAGCTTATAAAGTATGCTGAATTCTCTGTTCGTCATGGGGATCTCTTCCCCGCTGAGATAAGCGGTGTGCTCGTCTGCGTCCATTGTGAAGGCGCCGATCTCAAGCTTACGTGAGGATGCTATCTTAGCACGGCGCAGAAGTGCTCCGATGCGCAGAAAAAGCTCGTCAAGATCGATGGGCTTCACCATATAATCGTCCACTCCGATGCGGAAGCCTCGCTGCTTCGAGGCAATATCGTCCCTGGCCGTCATAAAGAGAATGGGGATATTTTCGTTCAGCTCTCTCACGTTTTTTGCAAATTCAAAGCCGTCGATCCTCGGCATCATTATATCCGACACGATAAGATCGAAGGTATTCTCATAAAGTGCGTCGTATGCATCCGTCGCGTTAAGGCAGCCCACAGCCTCGTATCCGCTGTGATTCAAAAAGGAACAGACCGTTTTATTCAGCTCTCTGTCGTCCTCCACGACCAAAATTTTGAACATATATATACCTCCGGGCAAAATTTTGCTTTATACATACAGATTATATCACCGAAATGTTAAAGTTTTGTTTGCGTTTCGGGTTTTTCGGGAAAAATCTGCGCAAAAGCTCTCCGACGATCACGTTTCCCACGGCTTCTCATGCGTCAGTGTCAGCCGACAAAGCTCAATATCAAAGCATTGGCGCGAATATCCTTACCACCGAGCGGATAAAGCGCTCGGAAAGGCTCGTTTTCAGCATATCCGCGGTGACGGCAATGCTCTTATCCATGGTATCGGTCATATCCTTTTTGATATCGTTTATGGCTTCGCATCTGTACATCCACACGCCGTTTTCAAAATGGTGAACGAGACTTCTGTAATCGAGATTGATGGTGCCGATCATTGCGTATTTACCGTCTGCAAGATAGCATTTTGCGTGGATGAATCCGGGGGTATATTCGTAGATCTTTACTCCGGCTGCCATAAGACGCCTGTAAAAGCTTTGCGTGGCTCCGAAAACCATCTTTTTATCCGGGATATGAGGCACGACAATGCGCACGTCCACGCCGCGCAGTGCGGCATTTTCGATGCTTGAACAAAGATCGTTATCGATGATAAGATACGGAGATGTCATATAAACGTACTTCGTGGCTGCATTCAGCATATTCTGGATAACACTTTTTCCCACGCGATTATTGTATAAAGGGCTTGGCCCGTCGCCGAAGGGGATAATGTAGCCGTTATCGCCGCTGCTTTCAAAGACAGGAAAAAGCGCGGAATTGATATGGGGCATCTTTTTTACATTGATGCCGTAATCGATCAGAAAGAGCTTTGTCAACTCCCACACGCCCTCTCCCTCAAGGCGGATAGCCGTATCCTTCCAGTGGCTGTATTTCTCGATTTCATTTATGTATTCGTCGGCTATGTTAACGCCGCCGGTATAGCCTACCATTCCGTCAATAACTGTGATCTTTCGGTGACTGCGGTTATTGAATTCACTATCGGCGCTGCCCTTCAGCCTTGAAAAGGGAGTGGCGCTGATACCGTATGAAGCAAGTATCTTATGATAATTCCCGGGCAGGGTCATCATGCAGCCAACGTCGTCGTAAACCACCTTTACGTCAACGCCTGCCGCCGCCTTTTCTTTAAGTATTTCAAGGATCGATCCCCAGAACTTCCCTTCCTCAATGATGAAATATTCCATATAGATGAATTTTTGTGCATTGCGCAAGTCATCGAGAAGACGCGGATGCATGTCCTCTCCAAGTGGAAAATATTCCTGCTTTGTACCGGAAAAAAGGTGAGCCTCGGAAATACCGCAAAGCATTTTCGCCTGCGATGCCGCCATTGCGTCATCTTCTTTCAGTTTTTCAAAGAGCGCCGAGTCGTCACAGCAGTATGAAGCGTCCTTCAAAGCCCGCAGTCGCTTTATATACTTTTTCTTGAGCTTGCGGGAATAGAAAATAAAATAGAGCATAAAGCCCGCCACGGGCAGGATCATAACGAACAAAAGCCAAGGCACCTTATAATCCGGGTTATCGTCCGATGCGATTATTTTGATCACACAGGCGATCTCGGTGATCCAACAGAGTATATAAAAATACGGCACGTACGCGCACAGCAAAAACACGATGGCTATTATCGCCGCCACCTCCGCAACGGTTATCAAAACCGCAAGAATATATCTGAACGGGATATAGGAATATTCCCTCTCGATCTCCGTATCATTAATGCGGTATTTATATTTCGCTTTCATAATGCCCCCTTATAACGACGGATAAGCGAGAAGACTTTTTGTCTTCCCGCTGCGCCTTAAAATCTTTATTTTTTCAGTTCTTTATAGCGTTCGGCAGCCGCCTCGGCTCTCTGATTGGCGGCTTTAATGCGCTCTGCCTGCTGAGCGCGGGTCTTCTCTGCCCGTTCTGCGGGACTCATATGAGCATCATCCCAGCTTTTTTTGGCATCAGCCTTTGCTTTTGCGAAGGTGTTTTTCCCTCTGTTTTCTTCAAAGCTTGCCTTTGCTTCAGCCTTTGCCGCCTGAAATTCAGCCTTATCCACCTGATGCTGCGCCTTTGCGCTTTCCTTCATATCCTTAAATGCTTTTTTGAAAAATTCAAGCACGGTGCCTATCTCCTTATAAACATGATCAGTTGTTTTCCATGATCTTTTCGCTGAGCTTCAGTATCTCGGGTGCGAACTTCTTCTTGCGTGAAGCAAGGACCCTCTTGTGGATGGGGTAGTTTACAGCAGCAAGGAGCATTCCTGCAACACCAATGACGATTCCGGGTATCATGGTGCTCTCCATGCCGAGTATGCTTCCGATATCGGTCATAACGAGGCTCATGCCCGAGCCCATAATTATTGCGGAAAGGCTTCCGAAGACGTAGGCGAACACGTTTGCGGGACGCTTTACCTTGGCGTCAAGCTTGCGGAGCTCGTCGAGCTCGGTGGTGGTTCTCTCCGTGTACTGTGCGCGGATCTTCTGTGCTAAAAACTGCTTGTCGTTTCTGT
>JAZMZX010000033.1:0-40909 GCA_045586225.1 Eubacteriales bacterium | reverse complement strand
TTTGATGAAAATCTATCTGAAAATCCAAGCAGTGAGTTTTTTAATGACCTTATTGAAAATTCCTTGCGCCACTATGAATTTATCATTGAGAATTGTGCGGATACCGACATTTATTCAAAAGCTGTTTTAGGAAAAATTATGCTATTACATTTTTTAGAACGAATTGAAGAAGCCGATTGGAGTGCAGAATTTGAATACCCAGATATTAACATAAAATCAGCGACTCAAGCATTATCTCTATTTGAGGAAGGTCAAATATTATTAAACTATTTAGACAACGAAGATAGGTGATTTCTCGCCCCGCCTCGCGCGGGGCTTTTCTTTGCTTTCTGCATATCAAAAAGCCACCACGAAAACCGTGGTGGCTAATTTCATTTAATCGCTAATTTTGCAGATGCTCGGCGGTGCTTTTTTTGCTTATATGCGATATTACTTCACCATGTCTATTACGGAAGCAAGAATTGTCGCCACCTCGGCGCGGGTGAGTGTGGAATTGGGCGAGAATGCGTTGTCGCCAACGCCGTTCATCACGCCGATCTGCTTCATGGCGTAGATGGATTCGTATGCCCAGGAAGGAATGGAATCGTTGTCGGCAAAAACGGCAACGGAATCGTCAACCTTAACCTTTATAATGTTTTGAAGGATAACTGCCACCTCCGCACGGGTGATGGTGGACTTGGGCTTGAAATATATCTTTCCGTCTGCTTCGGAGCCGTTGATGAAGCCCAGCTTTTCGGCAGCGCGGCAGTAGTTTCTGTATTCCTCTCCGATCTCTCCGTCATCCGTGAAGACGGCTTTGTTTATTTCGGGAATGTCGGAAAGCCCCACGGTCTTCATGACCATGGTGATGAACTCTTCTCTTGTGACAGTGTCACCGGGGTAAAAATAGGGAACACCGTTCACGTATTCGCCCTGCATCACGCCTGCGTTTACCATCTTTTCTGCGGCTGCTGCAGCCCAGTGCCCGTCAAGATCCGTGTACTCTATATCCGGCGCTGATTTGCTTATCTTAACGTAAACCTTCACCTCATCAGAGCGGTTGCCGTATTCGTCCACGACACAAAGGGAAAAGCTGTCGCGGCCGCGCTTGCCCTCCTTGGGTGTGTAAACGAAGCTGTCGCCGTCAAGGACAACGGTGCCTTTTTCGGGATAATCGGTAACGTAGCAGGTAAGCTCGTCATCCTCCGGGTCGGCAGCCGTTACCGATCCGAACACGGAAGTGCCTCGGGACGTTTTTATAGAAATGCTGTCCTTGGTAACGACCGGGGAAAGATTGGCAGTGCCTATCACGAAAAGATTGCACTCCGTGGGGTAGGTGCCGTCCTTTGTGAAATAGAAGGATGCCTCAGCACCGGTGGTACCTGCGGGCTTGAAAACGAGACGGCTGAAATTCTTTCTGCCGATGGACTGATTGACGGCAACGGGAACGTTTCCGAGATAAAGGGTACCCTCGGCGGGGTCGGGAAGTGTGAGCACCGTAATTTCATCCACCCTGCAGCCGAGATAGGTGTCGAACGTGTCCGTTCTGAAGGTGGCGGCAGAATAGTTCATGCCCGTGACGGTGACGGCGGTTTTTTCCGCAAGCACCGCAAGTCCGGGAGAAACAACGGGGACAGCGGCAGCCGAAGCCAACGGCGTAACGGCGGCTGTGATCAGAAGAAGCGATAGCGTAAGCACGTAAAATTTCTTTGAAAACTTCATGGTTTGACCTCCAAGTCATAGTATTTTCAAGTAAATTTTCCCCCGTGCACAAAAATATATACGTGCTTTTGGTGAAATTTAGAGACAAAAAACTTGCATAAGTTTACGCATGGGTGTATAATACGGAATATATTGATTTTGAAATATCTGAAAGGAGCATAAACGATTATGCTTGATATAAAGATCACAAAAGCAGCAACTCTTAAAGACAAGCCCGAAGACGCGAAGCTTGGCTTCGGTAAGTACTTCACCGACCATATGTTCATGATGAACTACAGCGCCGATAAGGGCTGGCACGACGCAAGAATAGTTCCTTACGGACCTATTTCCCTTGAGCCCTCCGCAATGGTGTTCCATTATGCGCAGGAAATGTTCGAAGGCCTTAAGGCATACCGCACCGCAAACGGTGACGTTCAGCTTTTCCGTCCCCAGCGCAATATTGCAAGAATGAACAACACCGCCCGCCGTCTCTGCATTCCCGAGATCGATCCCGATGATGCACTTCAGGCTATCAAGACCCTCGTTGAGTGTGAATCCGAATGGGTTCCCCACAGCGAAGGCACCTCTCTTTACATTCGCCCCTTCGTTATCGCAACGGATGCAATGCTCGGCGTTCATCCCGCGCATAACTATATCTTTATGATAATCCTCTCTCCCGTTGGCTCCTATTATGCAGGCGGCCTCGCTCCCGTTAAGATCTTCATCGAAAAGGAATACGTACGCGCAGTTAAGGGCGGCACCGGTGAAGCAAAGTGCGGCGGTAACTACGCAGCATCCCTTATCGGTCAGGCAAAGGCTGAAAAGTACGGCTGCGCTCAGGTCCTCTGGCTGGACGGCGTACATCACAAATACATCGACGAGGTCGGCGCTATGAACGTCTTCTTCGTTATCGACGGCGAGGTAGTAACCCCCACTCTTGAAGAGGGCAATATCCTTCCCGGCGTTACACGCGCATCCGTTATCGAGCTTCTCCGCTCCTGGGGCATGAAGGTCACCGAGCGCAAGATCACCGCAGACGAGCTTTTCGAGGCTCACGCTGCAGGCAAGCTTGACGAAGCGTTCGGCACAGGTACCGCTGCTGTTATCTCCCCCATGGGTCAGCTCATGGACGAGGACAGAAACATCCTTATCAACAACGGTGAGATCGGCGCTATCTCTCAGCGTCTCTACGACGAGCTCACGGGCATCCAGTGGGGCAGAGTCGAAGATAAGTTTGGCTGGGTAACAAAGATATAAGCAGTAATTCAATAAAAAAACAGTCGAGGCGACAGCCTCGACTGTTTTTTTCTATTTACGTATCTTATTCGTAGAGCGCCCAGACGACGGTGTCGGATTTGGGCATTTCAAAGGTGGTGGAGATTGCCTTTTCGTTGGCAAGCTCGCCGATGGAGACACGCCAACCGCAGAAGCGCTTGCCTTCTTCGTTCGTTTCGGCGGCGGTGAGCGTAACAGTGTCGCCCTCGGAGACGATAGCGCCGCGAGGATCGCCGTTTACTTCACCGTCGTGAATGAACACGATATGCTTCTTAAGATCTGCGAAGTTGCCGAGGCGCCACATACCGCCGCGGCGTTTTTCGTCGTCGGTGAGAGTGAGAGGCGTGCCCATTTCGGGGCGCTCGCCGGGCTTAACGTCCATAACGAGACGTTTTTCGCCAACCTTTATCATTGCGAAGGGGTGCGTGCCAACGACTGCAACGGTGAATACGGTGGCCTTTTCCTCCTCGATTCCCGATGCGATGCGCTCGCCGTCAACGTAGAGGTAGCCGCTTTCCTTGTTTCTGATACGCACGGAGTAAACGGATTCGTATTCGTCCTCCATTTCGTTCTTGCGCTCGACCATTGGTGCCGCTTCTTCAAAGAAGAAGGTCATGGAGCTTTCGTCATGGCCTTCGCCGGAATAATCGTACCAAACACCGGTGTATCCGTCGGATGCGTCGGTGTCGATGATCATGCCCTCCCGAGGGATGGAGATCTTGTATGCCTCGCCCAGCTTGAGACCGCCGACAGGGGTGGGCTGTGCGGGATAATTGAGGGTGTAGTTGCGTCCGGTGAAGTCTTCCTCGGGATCGTCCTTGAGACCAGTAACCTTGTGATAATCGGGCACGGGAGTCCAGGCGCCGTCAAGGTTGCGGTAGGGGTAGATCTTGTTGAAGAACTTGTACGCATCGATATCATAGTTATAAAGCTCGCGGCGTGTGTTGATGGGGCCGCGGGTGCCGTCCCAGCCGTCGTCGGCGTGGCACTCGTTCATAACGTTGAACCAGATGGCGGAAAGGGTTGCGAAGTATTCGTCGGAATTGGAGATGGCGTAGGTGTTGGGCCAAAGTCCCGCATACTTTGCGTGACGGTAAAGCATCTGGAATTCCGTGTAGAGGGAGCGGTCCTCCATCCTGTCGATACCTGCGATCTTCACACCGTGACCGAACTCGTGAATGAGGATGTTCTCATTGAGGTAGTGGGTGGTGTAATCGGGATCGGGACGGGATTCGTTTCCGGGATGCCAGTGCCACACGTTTGCTTCCGTGATGCTGCAGGCGATGCCGCCGAAGCCTTCAACGTACAGCGCGCTGACGTGGTATCCCGATCTGTGCTCGGGCACGTGGTATGCATTTTCGCCTCTGCCGTAAACGGAGAGGGAAGCGCCGGAGGCCACCATCTGCTTTGCGATCTCGGGGGAGGCGGAAAGCTGGATGTCCACGAGCTCGCCTGCACGTGCGATGGTCTTTTCGCCCCAGATGAGCTTGTCGCTGCCCTTGACCATAACGCCGGATTTTGTGATGAGCTTGTATTTATAGTAGTCCTCGAAGGGGGCGTTTACTGTTTTACCGCCGTATGTAACGGTGATAACGGGGGAATCTTCTCCCTCGGGGAGACGCTTGCGGAGACGGAGCGTCGTCATGCGGCAGAAGTGTACGGTGCCGCGGTAGCTGTAGCGGGGCTCCAGCTCAAGAGGGGAGCCGTCCAGCATAACGGTGAATTCCTCAAGCTTCGGTGCGTGACCGAATTCGAAGTCGCCGTCGAAATATATCTCAATGTCGCGGCTGTTGATGCGCCGCGCGTGGGTGACGGAAATGTTCAGCTCTGATGCATCAAAGGGAAGAAGCTCAATGGCGCACCAGCCGTATTTTGCGATCTCATCCTCGCTGTAGTATTTGCCCATTGCCTCGGCGAACACGTCAGCCGTGTCCTCGGGCTTGCAGCCTACAGCCAAAGCGCCGTATTCGGCGTAGATATCCTTAACGTCGCTATACGTTTTAATAGCACCGATCTTGCGGTAAAGCATCTCGTGGAGGTAGGGAAGCTTTTTGAAAAGGATCAGCTCTCCTGCCTTCAAGCCTGCACGCTTTTCATCGAAAAGACGGATCTCAACGGTCTTTTCTCCGCTGTGAATGGCGTCGTACGGGGCGCCGCGAAGTTTCATTTCATGGATAGTCATAGATTCTCTCCTGCTTATATAAAATAAGATAAGGAACGAGCTATTGCCGTCATGACGAGTATAACACAAAATCGGACGGTTTACAAGGCAAATCAATATTAAGGGCACTTTAATAAGGGGTCTTTTTTGGAGGAGAAACGTGGAGAGTGAAAATTATTATCATAAAAACAGCCTTGGTGCGGTGACGGCGAGACTGTCGGTTTTTCGCGAGGAAGGCCTTCTTTTGCACAGCTTTATGGCGCGCCACGAGGCTGCGGTGAGGGCGTTTTTCGAAAGCGCCGCAGCACCTATGGCCGATGCCGCATACAGCGAAAAAATCCTGAAAAAGCCTTTGATCCTTGAGGTCGTGTATCGGCTCGGCGATGAGAAATATCCCTGCCTTTGTATATGCGAAACGGTGCGCGCAGGCCGCCGTGTGATATATCGAACGGAGGAAAAACACCGCTTCTTTTCCTTTTGCGGACGGCTCTTTTACCGAGGGGGAAAGGCGGCGCTACGCACGCAAAATCCACGCATTGAGACGAAGATTATAAACCGAAATACTTGATTTACATAGGCATGTATGTTATACTATATGAAGTGTAATATAGTTTTATAATGCCCTAAATATGAGTATAGCTTTACGGAGGTGGATGCGTTGTCCAGAGAGATAATCGATTCTATCAGAAAAGTTGAAGCCAATGCAAAGAAGGATAAATCCGATGCGGCGGCAGAGGCAAAGGAAAGAGTCGCAAAGGCAGCCGATGCCGCAAAAAATGAATACGAAGCCTCACGTCTGCGTGCTGAAAGCGACATGGCAGACAAGCTTGCCATGATAGCGGAGCAGTCTGATGCGCTGCTTTCCAAAAGCCGTGCCGAGGCGGAAGCAGAGGCCGCAAAGGAAACAGAGGCTGCTATGGCACATATGGATGATGCCGTGTCACTTATCATTGGAGAATTAGCGAAAAATGTCGGTAAGTAAAATGAAAAGGCTCACAGCCATCGTAAACCGTGGCGGCTGTGATGCTCTTGCAAAAAAGCTCGTCTGGCTTTCCTGTGTGGACGTTGACGTAAGTCCGTATCTGGAAGGTCAGTTTGGGCAAAACGATACCGTGGCAGAGGAGGAGGCAATAGAAAAAAGCCTCGCTCTCTGCGATGCCGCGCACGGTCTTTTGTCGGGAAGAAGCACCGTTAAGGGCAAGCTATTTGCCCCTAAGCCGGAGCTCGACCGAGGCGACGGAGACCCGGAGCGGCTTGCAAATGCCGAGGAGCTGATCCGTGCGGCCTGCGGTATCGAGGAAAAAATAACGGAACTTAAATCGGAGCGTGCCGCACTGGCCACCGAGCTTGAAGCGCTGCTCCCCTGGCGCGGGTACGACCTGCCGCTTTCATACAGCGGCACAGCCGGCACCGAGATCCTTCTCGGAAGCCTTGCCCCGGGAACGGACGCCGATGCCGCGTTCAGCGAGATCGGGGATGCCAAGGAGATCGCGGCGGCACTCCTTTATTCAAATGTGATCGACGGCGTGCCATACGTGGCTGCCATCGTTCACAAAAGCGAAATGCAGGCCTTGCTGCGTGAGCTTTCCTCTCTGGGATTTGTGAAAAGTCCCGTGCTCAGGCTGAATGCCACCGCCGAGGCGGCCGGCCAGAAGCTTGAGAACAAGATCATAGAATACGACGAAAACGTGTCTGAGCTTTACCGCCGTGCGGACGAGCTTGCCGAGTTTATCGACGAGGTGGAGTACTACAGCGACCGTGAGCGCACGCGCCTTTCCTTCGTTGAGGCAAAATCGCGCATGGCAACCACGGATTACACCGCCATCCTCACAGGCTGGGTCCCCGTTTCTGCGGAGGCGGAGGTAACAGCCGAGCTCGAGGCTGTAAATGCCGCTTATGAGCTTCGCGATCCGCTGGAGGATGAGGACGTTCCCGTGCTCCTTAAAAATAACAGATTCGCATCGGCCTTCGAGCCCGTTGTGGGGCTTTATTCCTTGCCCAGATACGGAAGCTTCGATCCCACGATGGTGATGAGCATCTTCTATCTCATCATATTTGCTCTGATGTTTGCAGACGTTGGCTACGGTCTGATACTTCTTGTGGGATGCCTTTTAGGTCTTCGCTTGATGAAGCCTAAGGGCTCGCTCAAAAAGTTCCTTGAAATGTTCGCATATTGCGGCGTCGCCTGTATGGTGACGGGACTCGTCTTCGGAGGCTACTTCGGCGACCTTCCCACAAAGATGGCTGTCAATATGTTCGGCGCCGCTGAGGAGGCGGATCTTTCACTGTGGTTCAACCCCGTAAACGACCCTATGTCGTTTTTGGTCGTTTCTCTCGCTATCGGTGCTCTGCATCTTGTGGGAGCCCTTGCGGTGAAGTTTTATATCCTCTGCTGTTCGGGCAAATGGCTCGATGCAATATTCGACGCCGGCTCGTGGATCCTTGTGTTCCTGGGCGCGGGCATTGCTATCGTGGGCATCGTCACAGAGTCGCCTCTTTCCACGGTGGGCCTTATCATGGTCATTGCGGGATACGGCATTCTGGTGCTCACTCAGGGCAGAGCGGAGAAGAGCATCGTTATGAAGATAGGAAAGGGACTTATGGCCCTTTACGAAACGATAAACTACGTTTCCGACCTGCTTTCATATTCGAGAATACTGTCCTTGGGACTTGCCTCTGCGGTCATCGCAAGCGTGTTCAATCTTATCGGCACCATGGGAGGCTTCTCCCTGGGCGGAATACTGATTTTCATCGTGGCAGTCCTTATCGGACACACACTGAACATTGCCATAAACGTTCTCGGCTCCTTCGTTCACACGAGCCGACTGCAGTATATCGAATTCTTTGGCAAATTCTACGAAGACGGCGGACGTGCATTCATTCCGCTGGAGCCTACGGCAAAATATCACGTTTATAAAGAAAAAAACTAATAATCCAAAAGTAAAAGGAGAACAAAACTATGCAATTCGGAACATTCAGCGAATTCCTTATGAACATCAACGGAGTCAACCTGGCTCTCCTCGGCGCTGCTCTCGCAGCTCTCATTCCCGGTATCGGAAGCGCGAAAGGCGTTGGTATGGTATCTGAAGCCTCTGCAGGCCTCCTTGCAGACGACCCCTCCAAGTTCGGTAAGGCGCTCCTGCTTCAGGCTCTTCCCGGCACCCAGGGCATCTACGGTCTCGTTACCGCGTTCCTCGTAATGTTCAAGATCGGCGTTCTCGGCGACCTTTCCAGCCTCACCACCGCAGAAGGCGGATACTTCCTCATGGCTTGCCTCCCCATCGCTATCGTTGGCTACTATTCTGCAGTTAAGCAGGCAAGAGTTGCCGTTGCGGGCATAAATCTTCTCGCAAAGCGTCCCGGCGAAGTAGGTAAGGCTATCACCTCCGCAGCTCTCGTTGAAACATACGCTATCTTCGCTCTCCTTATCTCGCTCATCCCGATCATCTTTGCTTAAGTCAAAGGAATAAAGGAATTATTTATTAAAAAATGAACGGACTTCAGAATATTATCGCCAGGATACAGGAAGAGGCGCGTGCTGAGTGTGAGAATATACTCGCTGCAGCGGATTCCGAGGCGAAACGTATAAGTGAAGAATACGCAAAGCTGACAGCGGCAGCTGAAGCCGAGATTGCAGAAAAGCTTGAGCACGAGGCTGAAGCGGTCATTTCAAGAGCAAAGTCCAAGGCGGCGATGACAAAGAGAAACATCGTTTCCGGCGCACGCAGCAGCACCGTGGACCTTGCCTATAAAACGACGCTTGAGCGCATCTACGCGCTCCCTCGCGAAAAGTATGCGGCACTCGTTATGGCGTTTGCCGTTGAAGCTATCAGAAGCCACGTTTCCGCCGCTGCCTCGAAGGAGGAGGCATACGGTGAAACGGTTGGCACGGCTCCCTTTGAGCTGGTGTTCAACCAGCGTGACCGCGCCGAGATCGGTGAATACTGCGTTTTCACACTTAAGAATAACTATAAAAAAGAGCTTGGCTCCGATATCCTTCGCCGCGTTACCCTCGCGGACGATACCGCCCCCATCGACGGCGGAGTTATCGTGAGGTCAGGCGCCATCGAGGAAAACTGCTCCCTCTCCCTTCTTATAGAGGACCTTCGTTCAAGCCTCGATCCTGTCGTATATAAGACACTTTATCCCGAATTATGATCAGTATTAAAAACATAAAAACGAGCATCGGCAAAAAGAAGCGGGCAAAGGATACGGAGTATCTTTACGCCACCGCTTATATCCGCTCCGTTGAAGAAAAGGGGCTTTGCCGCGAGCTGCTCACGCGTATGCTGGATGCTCCCGGTGTGGAGGAAGCTCTCGGGCTTCTGAAGGACGTGTATCCCGGCATACCGGATGAGATCATATGCGATGAAATAGTAAACGAGGCATACCGCACCGTCGATGATATCGTCAGCGTGCCCCATATGTTTACGTTTATGCGCTATCCCTACGATGCCAATAACGTTAAGACAGCCATCAAGTGCGCCGCAAAGGGTACCTCCTCCGAGGGATTTATGTTTGGCTGCGGCACGCTTTCCGAGGAAAAGTATGCGGAAATGGCGGAAAAGGGCGACTATAGCGCGCTTCCCGAAGCGCTTGCAGAGGCGGCAAAGAACGCCGCTGATGCATTCGTGAAAACGGGCGACCCTCAGTCCATCGATCTTCCCGTTGACCGTGCCTGCCTTGAGGCAATGCTCGACGAGGCCGATAAAACGGGCAGTACCTTCATCAGGGATACCGCGCGCGTGCGTATCGATATCGCAAACCTTATGACATCTCTCCGCGTTGTCCGCATGGGAAGCAAAACTGCCGAAGGCATCCTCTCTCTCGCTCTTGCAGAGGGTGGAAGCATTCCCAAGGAAAAGCTCATGGCGGCTGCAGCGGAGGAAGATCCCGTGGCAGCAATCGGCACGGCGGCAGCCGAATATTCGGCGGTGCTCGCCGACGTTATCGCGGCTGACAAGAAGCTCGGTGACCTTGAGCGCGAGCTTGAAAACCGCTATCTTTCCGCAGTTTACGCGGCAAAGAGCGCGTCCTTCGGCTGCGAGGTGCCTTATGCATATCTTGTTGCAGCAGAATACAACTCCAAAAATGCACGTATAATTCTCGCGGGTAAGCGGGCAGGGCTCAGCCCCGATGCTATCCGGGAAAGGATGCGTCTTTACTATGTATAAGATCGGAATCATAGGCGACAGAGCCACCGTTTCGGGCTTCATCGCTCTCGGATACTCCGTATTCGAGGCCGACAGCGCCGAGGAAGCGGGTGGCATCCTCCGCCGCCTCGTTGCCGAGTGCGATTCGGCAGAGGGCGACGACTACGCCATTATATTTATCACTCAGAATTATGCCGCCTCTCTTGACGGGGAAATAAAGCGATACGACAAGCGCAAGCTTCCCGCAATCACAGTGTTCCCCGACGTTTCCGAGGACAGCGGCATGAACTACGGAATGAAGATCATCAAGCGGCACGTTGAAACGGCAGTCGGTGCCGATATACTGTTCCGCGACTGATCAAAAACAAAAATATAGAAGTCTTCATCGCGGCTTCGGCCGACGGTGGAAAGGTATGGTTATAAAAGTGACAGAAGGAAGGATAATCAAGGTATCGGGACCGCTCGTTATCGCAGAGGGCATGCGTGAGGCCAATATGTTCGACGTTGTTCGCGTTGGTGAAAACAATCTCATCGGCGAGATCATCGAAATGCACGGCGACCGCGCGTCCATTCAGGTATACGAGGAGACCGCAGGTCTCGGCAGAGGCGACCGTGTCGTTTCCACGGGCGCACCGCTCTCCGTCGAGCTCGGCCCCGGACTTATGGAAAATATCTACGACGGAATTCAGCGTCCTCTGGTCGCTATCAAGAATGCCGTTGGCCCCAATATTACAAGAGGAATCGATATCCCCGCACTGGACCGCGAAAAGAAGTGGTACTTCGAGGCTGTGGCAAAGCGCGGTGATAAGATCGTCGGTGGCGACGTTTACGGAATCGTTGCCGAAAACGATGTCGTTAAGCATAAGATAATGGCGCCTCCCGGCACGGAGGGCGTTATCGACGAGCTGCTCTCCGGTTATTACACCGTTACCGATGCTATCGGTAAGCTCCGCGTTGCAGAGGATAAGCTGGAGCCCATCACCATGATGCAGAAATGGCCTGTCAGACGCGCGCGCCCCTATAAGGAAAAGCTTCCTCCCAACGAGCCCCTGATCACAGGTCAGCGCAACGTAGACTCTATGTTCCCCGTTGCAAAGGGCGGCACCGCCTGCATCCCCGGTCCCTTCGGCTCCGGTAAGACGGTTGTCCAGCACCAGCTTGCAAAGTGGAGTGACGCCGACTTCGTTATCTACATCGGCTGCGGTGAGCGCGGAAACGAAATGACCGACGTTCTCCTTGAATTCCCCGAGATCAACGACCCTAAAACGGGCTCTTCTCTCATGAAGCGTACCGTTCTCATAGCAAACACCTCCGATATGCCCGTTGCGGCACGTGAGGCATCCGTTTACACGGGTATCACCATCGCTGAATACTTCCGCGATATGGGATGCTCCGTTGCGGTTATCGCAGACTCCACCTCCCGCTGGGCTGAGGCGCTCCGTGAAATGTCCGGACGTCTTGAGGAAATGCCCGGTGAGGAAGGCTATCCCGCATATCTCACCTCCCGCCTTGCGCAGTTCTACGAGCGCGCAGGTATGGTCAAGTGCATGGGCGGTGACGAAAGAATCGGCGCGCTCACCGCTATCGGCGCAGTTTCGCCTCCCGGCGGTGATATCTCCGAGCCCGTTTCTCAGGCGACACTCCGTATCGTTAAGGTGTTCTGGGGTCTCGACTCCTCCCTTGCATACCGCCGCCACTTCCCGGCAATCAACTGGCTCAATTCCTACTCCCTCTATAAGGACAGACTCGCTCCCTGGTATGAAAAGAACGTTGCCTCCGATTGGATGACTCAGATCACAGAGGCGATGAGGATCCTTTCAAACGAGGCGGAGCTTGACGAGATCGTTAAGCTTGTGGGTGTTGATGCGCTTTCCGCATCCGACAGACTCACCCTTGAGGTGGCACAGTCCATCCGTGAGGACTTTTTGCAGCAGGATGCTATGTCTGAGGACGATTCCTACTGTCCCCCCGAAAAGCAGCACGACCTGCTTTCCCTGATCCTTTATTTCCGCGATGCGGCAGGCCGCGCCATCGAGAGCGGTGCCGATATTGATAAGATCGCGGCGCTCACCGTCCGCGAGCGTATAGGACGCGCCAAGGCCGTTCCCGTGGGCGAATATAAAGCAGAATTCGAAAAGATAAGACGTGAAATAGACGAGGAGCTTTCCGCTCTCGGAGGTGAGGCAATATGAAGAGAGAATACAGAACTATCGAAGAAGTTGCCGGTCCTTTGATGCTCGTCCGCGACGTCGACGGCGTTAAGTACGACGAGCTTGGCGAGATCATCCTCCCCTCCGGCGAGACCCGTCGCTGCCGTGTTCTTGAGGTAAACGGCTCCGACGTTCTCGTTCAGCTTTTCGAAGCATCTGCCGGCCTCAACCTTGAGTATTCCAAGGTACGCTTCACCGGTCACGGCGTTCAGCTTCCCGTTTCCAAGGAAATGCTGGGCCGCGTATTCAACGGTATGGGCGAGCCCATCGACGGCGAAGCAAAGCTTATCCCCGAGGCTGTACGCGACATTAACGGTACTCCCATCAATCCCGCCGCAAGAAAATACCCTTCTGAGTTTATTCAGACGGGCGTTTCCACCATCGACGGACTGAACACCCTCGTCAGAGGTCAGAAGCTGCCCATCTTCTCCGGCTCCGGTCTTCCTCATGCAAACCTTGCGGCTCAGATCGCAAGGCAGGCAAAGGTCCGCGGAACGGACGAGAAGTTTGCGGTCGTTTTCGCGGCTGTGGGTATCACCTTCGAGGAAGCAGACTTCTTCATTTCCGACTTTAAGAAGACGGGCGCTATCGACAGAACGGTGCTCTTCATAAATCTCGCATCCGACCCTGCCATCGAGCGTATTTCCACGCCCCGTATGGCGCTGACGGCTGCGGAGTATCTTGCATTCGACTGCGATATGCACGTTCTCGTTATCATGACGGACATCACAAACTACGCGGAAGCACTCCGCGAGGTCTCCGCCGCACGCAAAGAGGTTCCCGGCCGCCGCGGATATCCCGGCTACCTGTACACGGACCTTGCAACAATGTATGAGCGTGCAGGCCGCCGCGAGGGAAGCAACGGAAGCATCACGATGATCCCCATCCTCACTATGCCCGAGGACGATAAGACCCATCCCATCCCCGACCTTACCGGTTATATCACAGAGGGACAGATCATTCTCTCCCGTGAGATATACCGCAAGGGATATCTGCCCCCCGTTGACGTTCTTCCGTCCCTCTCCCGTCTTAAGGATAAGGGTATCGGCGCAGGACGTACACGCGAGGACCATTCCGGTACGATGAACCAGCTTTTCTCCGCATATGCAAGAGGAAAGGAAGCCAAGGAGCTTATGGTGGTGCTGGGCGAAGCCGCACTCACTCCCATTGAGCGTCTCTACGCTAAATTTGCCGATGAATTCGAGCAGAAGTACATCAATCAGGGATTCTACGAGGACAGAACAATTGAGGAGACCCTCGATATCGGCTGGAAGCTTCTTCACATTCTCCCCAGAAGCGAAATGAAGCGAATCAAGCCCGCTATTCTTGATAAGTACTGGGATATGACCGAATAAGATATCAAAGCGAAAAGCGCGTGGACCTTTGAAGGGGGCCGCCGCTTCGCTTCCGATCCCGTGCGATTTTGCCACGAGGATCACCATATGATCTGCGCAGCGATAGCTGCGGCAAGGAGATTTTAATGCCAGCGATAAATGTGAATCCCACGCGCATGGAGCTGAAAAAGCTCAAGGTCAGATTGACGACGGCGCGCCGCGGACATAAGCTTCTGAAGGATAAGCGAGACGAGCTTATGAAGCAGTTCCTCGATATCGTTCGCGAGGAAAAGGAGCTGCGCGCATCCCTTGAAGCCCGCTTTGCGGCGGTGAAGGGAAGCTTCGCCATCGCATCGGCAACGATGAGCCCCAAAATGCTGACAGAGGCGCTGCTTCTGCCAAAATCCGAGGGCACGCTCACCGTTACCGACGACAACCTTATGAGCGTTATCGTTCCGAGATTTGAATATAACGAAGCAAGCCGCACCGACGGCTGCAGCTACGGCTTTGCGTTCACGTCGGGCGAGCTTGATGCCGCTGTGGACGAGCTTTCGTCTATGACGAAGGACCTTGTGAAGCTTGCTGAGCTCAGCAAATCAGCGGCGCTTATGGCGGATGAGATCGAAAAGACCCGCCGTCGCGTCAATGCTCTTGAAAACATCATGATCCCCGACCTTGAATCCACCATCAAGTCTATCTCAATGAAGCTTGATGAAAACGAGCGCGGAAACACCACCCGCCTTATGAAGGTGAAGGATATGATGGTGGCACGTCAGCTTGAGGAAAGACGTGCAAGAGGCAGCTGACGTTTTCAACACCGTTTGGTTTCAGGTGGCAACACCGATCAAAAAAAGATAAACTATTTTATTTTCAGCCGCACCGCGGCAAAATGGAGGCAATATGCTTAAAACAAAGAATTACGAATTTTGGTTCCTCACCGGTTCCCAGGACCTCTACGGCGACGAATGCCTTCGCATCGTAGCTGACCAGTCCCAGAAGATCGTTGAAGCTCTCAACGCATCCGGCAAGTTCCAGTACCCCATCATCTGGAAGCCCACGCTCATCGACAGTGTTTCCATCCGTGAGACCCTCGCAGCAGCAAACGCTTCTGCAGACGTAGCAGGCTGCATCGTTTGGATGCACACCTTCTCCCCCGCAAAAATGTGGATCCGCGGCTTCAATGAATACAGAAAGCCCCTCCTCCACCTCCACACTCAGTTCAACCGTGACATCCCCTTCGACACCATCGATATGGATTTCATGAACCAGAACCAGTCCGCACACGGCGACCGTGAGTTCTCTCACATCCTCACCAGAATGGACGTTCCCCGCAAGGTAGTTTCCGGTCACTGGTCCAACCCCACCGTTCAGGAAAGAATGGCAGACTGGATGAGAACCGCTATCGGCGTTCTTGAATCCCGTTACCTCCGCATCCTCCGCGTTGGCGACAACATGCGTGACGTTGCAGTTACAGAAGGCGACAAGGTTGAAGCTGAACAGAAATTCGGCTGGGAAGTTGACGCATACAACATCACCGACGTTGCTGAATACGTTAACGCAGTTTCCGCTTCCGACATAAACGCTCTCACCGACGAATACTACGAGACCTACGACATCGTTACCGATGGCCGTGACGCTGCTGAATTCCGCCGTCACGTTGCAGAGCAGGCTAAGATCGAGATCGGTTTCCGCCGCTTCGTTGAAGAAAAGAACTATCACGCAATCGTTACCAGCTTCCAGATGCTCTCCGGCTTCAATCAGCTCCCCGGTCTCGCAATGCAGAGACTCATGGCTGACGGCTACGGCTTCGGCGCAGAAGGCGACTGGAAGACCGCAGGCTTCGTTCGTCTCTTCAAGCTTATGACTGCAGGCAAGCCCGGCGCTCTCGGTACCTCCTTCATGGAAGACTATACCTATCACCTCGAACCCGGCAAGGAAGCTATCCTCCAGTCTCACATGCTCGAGGTTTGCCCCTCTATCGCATCCGGTAAGCCCTACATCCGCGTTTGCCCTCTCTCCATGGGTAACCGTGAAGATCCCGCCCGCCTTGTATTCACCGCTAAGGAAGGCCGCGGCGTAGCTTGCTCCCTCGTTGACCTCGGACACCGTTTCCGTATGATCATCAACGAAGTTGAGTGCATCAAGCAGGATAAGCCCATGCCCAATCTCCCCGTAGCATCTGCTCTCTGGAAGACTCTTCCCGACTTCGCAACGGGTACCGAAGGCTGGCTCCTCTGCGGCGGCGCTCACCACACCGCATTCTCCTATGACCTCACTGCAGAAAACGTTGTTGACCTCTGCGAAAACTTCGGTATCGAAAGTGTTATCATCGGCGAAGGCACCACCATCCAGAGCCTCAAGAAGGATCTCATGATCGGTGAAGTATACTATAGATAAGTTTCACGTTAATATCGGGGCGGTTTTACCGCCCCGATATGTCATTTAATTCCCGGATTTACGTGATGCTTGGCGCCGTGGTGTTCGTGGCAGCGATCAAATGTGCTGTCCTCGTTTCCGCCGTAACGGTAACGTCAGCGATCATGAAACGAAAATATGACCCTTGTGGCAGGCGGTATCTTTGAAGCAGTCGGCTATATTATTTCGGGTGACTTTGGGCTTGGCGCCGTGCCTGCCGTTATCGTTATGGGTACTTTCATTCTCGCTGCCCTTGAAAAAGGCAAAAAGACCGAAGGAAATGTAACTGAAGACCCGAAAGAAAACGATAAGGAAACAAAGCTTTTGGTCGATGCTCTTGAAAAAAAGCAAAAATAAAAAAGATGGACTACAAAGTCCATCTTTTTTTATCTTTGAAAATTATCTTTTGCCCATGATGGCTTCGATATCCTCAATGGAGCGAGGAGTTACAACGGAGAGATTCTCGCAGCCGTTCTCAGTGATGAGGCAGTTGTCCTCGAGACGGAAGCCGATGCCCCATTCGGGCACGTAGATGCCAACGTCAACGCAGAACACCATACCGGGAGCCATAAGTCCGTCGTATGCCTTCAGATTTACCATATCGTGAGTGTCGAATCCAACGTGATGAGCGCCGCCGTGCCACATATACTTCTTTTCATTTTCGGGCTTGTCAAGCAGACCGATATCGCAAAGAAGCTGTGCGCAGTAGCGATGTACCTCAGCGTCGCAATAGGGCATGGGAAGACCGGGCTTCAGCACTTCGAAGAGGTGGTTGGAGGTCTCGTACGCACATTCGTAAAGAGCGCGCTGACGGTCGGAGAATTTGCCGTTGCAAGGCCAACCGCGGGAAACGTCGGTGTGCATGTGATCGAACTTGCCGCCAACGTCGTTGAGGATCATGTCGCCATCCTGAGCCTGTCCGGAATATGCGTAATAGTGAATGCAGAAATTATTGTTGCCTGCGGAAACGATGGGGGGGAATGCGGATTCCTTGCATCCGCGGGAAAGAAGCGCATAATCCCACTCTGCCTTGTACTGATATTCGTACATACCGGGCTTGGAAGCGCGCATCATTGCCAGCACGCCTTCCTTGGTGAGAAGCTCAGCCTGGCGCATTGCCTCGATCTCGCAGGGGCGCTTGATGGTACGCTGTGCGGTGATCTGGGGACGAACGTCGTGGATCTCTGCCTTGGGGCAAAGCTCACGTGCGTGTGCCTGGAATGCAAGCTGCGTGGGGTTGTTTGCCTTCATATTGTCGATGTCGAGAGCGAGCCATTTCATTTTGGGACCGACAGAGGCAATGTATGCCTCGATATCTTCGGTGGATCTTATATCGGAAACGCCTGAGATCTCATAAGCCTTGTCGGGCTTGATGCGCTCACCTGTCCAACGCTCTGCCAAAAAATCCGGAGGAAGCATAAAGAGCACCTCGCGAACCTCACCGTTTGCCTTTTCAGCAGCCAGAAGGGAGGCGCGCTGTTCTATACCGGTGAGATAAAGAAACTCGGTGTCGGTGTAGAAAAGGTAGTCCTCATCTGCGGTCTTGCGTAAAAGATCGCCTGCGAAAACCAGAAGGAGAGTGTCGTCGGGAAGGGAATCGTAGAGAGTTTTTCTGTTTTGCGTGTAGAATAAAGAATCCATAAAATCCTCCTATGTAAGACGTGAAACGTCGTCTTTTTACGTGGAAAAACGTGTAGGGAGCGCTGTCTGCTCCAAAATAATATATCACAAAGCCGCCTCGATTTCAAGCGAGGACGGGAGAAATCAGATCACCTTGACGGTGAGTGCAACGTGAATATCGGTGCCGGAAACGATGCCTGCATCGGCGATCTCGTATGTGCCTGCCCGGCGGACTGCCTTTGCCTCGCCGTTCCAATCGATGGGATAGGAAAGGTTGTCGGCAGAGCCGTTGTTGCGGTGAACGGTGGCGCATTCGGGAAGCTGAGGCTTTTCGCCTGCTCTCACCGTTACGGAAACGGGATCCACCTCGGTGATGCCTGCCATATCCATGTCACCTCTTGCGTAAACGGATGCCTTCACCTGATATGTGAGGGGGGCTGTCACACCGGAAACGGTGTAAAGTCCGTCGGCGGAGGTGTCGAGGCTGCCGTCAAACCAGGTAACGGAAAGGGGAATTCTGTCACCCTCAGCGGAGATGCCGTAAACGGTGTCGGGAAGCTGAGGCTTTTCGCCGGACCTAACGGAGGCTATAACGTCGTCTATCCGCTTGATCTCGGGCAGATACGCCTTGATGCGGTAGATTCCCACGCTGGAGGAACGCAGGCTTCTGCAGTGTACCGTCAGCTCCTTGGCGATAACGGTTCTGTGGGTCACTCTGTTGTAGGTGTCAACGTTTAGAAGACCGTCAAGATCGCAGCTTACGGGGAGAGGCTTTTCGTTTCCGTCAGCATCCTTATATGTCAAGCGGAAGGATTCGGGAAGCTTGATGCCGCCGTTGTCGCAGTACCAGTATATGTCCTCGGAGGAGAGTGCAACGGGTGTATCCCAGGTAAGGGTCAGGAAGTGATCGGGACCGCGGGAGCCGTATGTGCCCCAGCCCTTGCCGGAGCCGACAGCGGAGGAGCGAGGCTCGAAGCCTGCGTTATTTACGCCGTCCTTGTTTTCCCAGTCGGAGCAGAAGTCAACGGTGACACCGGCGCCGGGTGCAACGTCGTAAAGCGCAGCCGCAGAATCCTTGATGAAGACGAAGTGACTGCAGTGGCGGCGTATCTCGCCGTCGGTGGTGTGGAGCGTCACGTGATAGCGTCCGGGCGCCGATACGGTCATAACCGTGTCGGGGCATGCAGGATCTTCGATCACAACGGATGCGCCCTCGGGCTTGCGGTCCACCGTCCAGCGGTAGGACATATCGGAATCGAAGGGCATGCCGTCGTCGCGTACGTCAACGTAGAGCCTTGCCTTAAGACCGCCGATATCGGAGGAGCCTGCGTGTACCTCGGGAGCATAATTGATCACGGGGCGGCGGGGCGTGCCCTCGTATGAAAGCTGCATTTCCGTCACCGCGGTGAAGTGACCGAGGCGGTTATAAACGTGAACGCGTACTTTATCGGTGGTGATGGCATCGAAGCGGCTCACGTTCTTGTTTGCGCACATAAATCTGGGCTCCTGAGAGCGAGTGGTCACGGGGAGCCACTGTCCGTTCTCAAGGTACTCGATCAGATAGCGGCGGGGGTAAGAATAGCCGTCCTTCTGTCTGTCGTCGTAGAAATATGCGGTGAGAGTGTCGAAGGTGCGGTACTCGGGAAGCGCGATCGTGAGAGTGTCGAATTCATTGGGGGAGCCGAAGTTGCCCCAGAAGGGCATCGCATGGCAGATGCCGTCCACAACAGCCTCTGCGGCGGGAGCGTATTCGTTCACCGCGATAGAGGTCTTGTCGTGGCCGTCGGCGCGGTGCTTTTCAGCCCACATTGCGGCTCTCGCCGTGTCGGGTGTGAATGTGGCTGTGACAGTGGCGCCAAGTGCCAGGTTTTCCGCGTCGGAAAGTCCCGCAAGACCTAAAAGGCGACGGGTCTCCTCGTCAGCCTCGCAGCGGAGAGCCTCGGGAAGCGCGCCTGCAGGCGCGGAGAAGAGCACGGTGCCGTCGGTGGTAACGGTGCCGGTCGCGGGGTCGTACACGAAGGCAGAGAGAGTGGAAACGTTCACGGCCAGCTTGCCGTCAACGAAAAGGGAATATCCCTCGGGGATACCCTCGTAGTGACCGTCTGCATTATAGAAGACGGAAACGTCGCGTCCGTGATAGCGCATGTTGTCTGCGGCAAAGTGAGAGTATCCGAAATCAATGGGAGAAAGCTCGATCTTGCCGTCGGCGCGAGGGCGCAGACCTGCCATTTCTTCAATGAAGATGTAGTTATAGTTGCCGAGGATATTGTGATATATCCAGGAGCGGTAGTAGTCACCCTTGCCTCTGGGGTCGGTGGCTCTGTCCGCATTGAAGAACTCGTTATTGTTGGGGTATTCAATGTCGCCGCCGTCGGGATACATGTTCCAGGCGCACCAGTCCACCATGTTTTCGTACATTTCGGGGGTGATGTATTTGCCGTTCTTATCGTATTCACGGATAGCGGCGGAATACGCACGTGCCTGTACGGTGAAGTTGATGTTGGCGAAGTTGTTGCTTCCGGGAGCGATCTTGTTGTCGCGCTGGCTTGCGGTGTAGTAGGGGAAAATGGGGAATTCCTCGGGGTCTGCAAGGTGACGGAATGCATCAACGTACTTTTCGAGAGAGGCCTCGTCTGTGGGCACGACGCGCTCGGAGAAGTAGTTATAGTTGTTGTTCTCCTTCAGGGGCACCAGATTGGGCTTTGAAGGATTGTGAGCAACGAAATCCTTGGTGGGCTCGGCGGCGCGGGTCTCAAAGAAGCGGCACTGATCGCACCAGAGATAGCGGAGGATATCGGAACGTATCTCCTCGGAGAGGGCAGTCATCTGTGCTGCCTTTTCTTCGTCGCCGGAGAGGGCGTAAAGCTCTGCTGCAGATTTGGCAGCACCGTAAACGTAGGCGTTTTCTGCGTGAGCCTTGTAGGGTCCAACACCGCGGTAATGCATGGAGCAGGTGTCGGCATCGTTGCCCGTCATATAGTTGCTGCGGTAGTAGATAAGCTTCGCCTTGGGGGTGGAGGGACCCTCGTGCTGACCGTAATGGTCAAGCTGACCCCTGGCGTCGCCCTCAAACCACTCTGCAAGCTTGTGTGCGAATTTTTTGTCGCCGCCGTGAACGTAGAAGGCCTCGCGGCCTGCGGTTGCTATGTACTGACCGTAGTGGTTGTTCCAGTTGCGGCGGTTGCCGGGATTATCGAGGAATGCACTTCCGCCGGAGCAGGAGCCAACGGAAAGAAGCTGTCCGTAGGGCAAATGGGGAAGGCGCTGCCACTTTGTGTCCTGCAGATGCATGCACTGAGTGAGCACGATGGCATTGTTGTAGCCCAGCACACCCTCCATCGTCACGGGATACTGATAATCGTGGCCGGGGATGTTGGCGTTCAACTCGTTGAATCTGAGGAGCCAGAAGTGATAGTCGATGGCCTTCTTTATGCCAACGGAGGGAACGTCAATGTAGGGGATATATTTGTGCCAGTATTCGTTGTATTCACGGCGCTGAACGCTGAGAGCCTCCTTGTGGGATACGTCTGCAAGGGAAGCGAAGCGCAGATAATCCTTTGCCGCGCCGGGGATCTCGTCGGTGGTGAAGGCAATGATGGCGTCGCCGTCAACTGAGCCGCCTGCAGGCACCGTTATCTCGCGCACAAGGGTGGGATGCTTCTGCCAGGGCATAAGCTCTTCGCCCTCGGGGCGGAAGTGACGGTGAGGACGGGGAGTGCATGCTGCGGAAAGACGGGGAGTGATCGTTGTGAGATTGTCTCTGTCGCGGAAGCGGCCGCGAAGCTCACCGCGGATATTGTTCTCGGGGTAGGCTGCCCAGGGCTCGCTTGTGTAGGGGGAAGAGGTGGCAACGGTGAGGCTTTCGTCGGTGTCGCCGCCGTTTGAAACGGTGTAAAGCAAAACGGCGCAGTTTTCCTCCGTGAAGAACTTATCAACGGAAACGCCGATAGCGCCGCATTCGTATTCGCCGTGCCAGAAGGAGGGAGTGTTCAGCCTCTTTTCGGTCACTTCGGTGAACTCGAGCTTTTCGGTGCCTTTGTAAAAATCAACGGTAAGAAGATTATGCTTTCCGAGAGGCTGGCAGTATGAAGCGATGCCGCCGAATCCGATAACGGATACGTCGTGTGTGAACATATAAAACGAACGGCCGCGTGTCATAAGCGCGTCGCCGTCGTCGTTGCCTCCGTGGAGCGGGTCGCCGTTTGCGGCGCCCTTGCGGGCAAGGATGCGGTCCAGGCGGTAGTCGCCCTTTTCGCTGTCTGCTTCAAAGGCCTTGCCAAGATGGGAAAGAGGTGAGATAGCGCCGTATTCGGCGTAAAGCTTTTCGGTATATTCGGTGTTTTTATAAATGGGCTTCTGTAATTTCATTCTGTACACCTCGGTGTCGGATTGTGACGATTGTACAAACTTAGTGCTCGTCAACACACCTTTTTTATGATATCACGAACAAAAATCTTTTACAAGTACAATTTTATTATAAACACACATTATTAATAAGCGAAAGCGCGAATAATTCGCCTTAACGCCCGCGGAAAGGTTGATTATTGCGCAGGTTTATGATAAACTCATTTGTGTGCGGTGTGCCGCGAAAAAGAGCGAAGGAAAGGTCCTGGGATGAAAACGAAAGACGTTGTACTTATACCTGTATTTTCATCCTTGATAGCCGTTGCGTCCCTGATATCCGTGCCGCTTGCCGTTCCGGTGAGCCTTGGCAATCTTGCGGTCCTCATCGTGCTTTCCGTTCTCGGAGGGCGGAGAGGAACTGCGGCCGTTTTCGTGTATCTGATGATGGGAGCTCTCGGGCTTCCGGTGTTTTCTGGGTTCCGCGGCGGTGTTTCCGTGCTTTTCGGAGCCACCGGCGGATACCTTTTCGGCTATCTTTTGTCGGCGCTTTTTATGTGGGCAGCCGAAAAGACAATGGCAAAAAGCCGCCTCCTGCGGATAGCGCGCATGTGGGCAGCGGTGCTTTTGCAGTATGCCGCAGGCACCCTTTGGTATGCCTTCGTCTACGGCGGAGGCGGGAGCACCTTCGGCGCTGTGGTCGCCGTCACCGTTTTACCCTTTATTATCCCCGATGCCTTGAAGATCCTCCTTGCGGAATACGTTTCCGCAAGACTGAAAATATCACTTGATAAACCGTGAGGTAGATTATGAACGCAAATGAATACCGTCCGTTGACAGCCATAATCGTTGGTGCAGGTCACCGTTCGCTTATATACGCATCCCTTGCCGAGGAGTCGCCCGATATGCTCCGCATCGTGGGCGTTGCAGATCCGGACCCCGTTAAGAGAAGGCTTGCTGCCGAAAGATTCAATATCCCCGAGGATATGCAGTTTTACGATGCCGCCGCCCTTGCGGAAAAAGGAAGGATCGCAGACGTTATCATAAACGGCACCATGGACAGCCAGCACATCGAAACGGCAGTGCCGCTCCTTCGTCTTGGCTACGATATGATCCTTGAAAAGCCCCTTGCCGTCAGCAAAAGCGAAACTGAGCTTCTCTTTGAAACGGCGAAGGAATACGGAAACACCGTGTACGTTTGCCACGTGCTCCGCTATGCGCCCTTTTACCGCCGTGTGAACGACCTTGTCGGCAAGATCGGAGACGTTATCAATATCCAGCTCACGGAGCACGTTTCATATCATCACCTCGTTGTTTCCTACGTCCGCGGAAAGTGGAAGAGCGAGGAGGAGTGCGGCGCGGGAATGCTTCTTGCAAAGTGCTGTCACGACATGGACCTCATGCTGTGGTTTGCCGGCAAGGCACGCCCCGTTTCCGTTGCATCCTTCGGAAGCGATTTTTCCTTCACGGAGGATAAGATACCCGAGGGCGCGGGCACCCGCTGCCTCTGCGACTGCGAGATCGAGGAAAGCTGCCCCTATTCCGCAAAGAAGCACTATATAGATCACCCCGACCGCTGGAGATTCTACGTGTGGGATTGCTTCTCCGGTCAGGATCCTACCCTTGAGGATAAGATCCGTTCTCTCAAAACGGACAACCCCTACGGCAAATGCGTTTACAGATGCGGCCACACTGTCGTTGACCATCAGAGCGTGCTCGTTAATTTCGATAACGGACTCACCGCCACCCTCAATATGATCGGCGGCGCCGCAAAATCCGAGCGCAACGTTCACATAATCGGAACGAAGGGCGAGATCAAGGGCGTCTTCGACGATTCCATAATCCGCCTGCGCCTTATAAATCAGTCGCCCGAATGCAAGACATTCTACGACGAGGAGATCATCGACCTTAAGATCGACGGCGATAAATCAGGCATGACGGGCGGTCACGGCGGCGGCGACGTTGAGCTTGCAAGAGACTTCGTCCGCGCCATCAGAGGAGAAAAAACGTCTCCCTCCGCCCCCTCCCTGGACGTTTCCATCGCGTCTCACCTTGCCGTGTTCGCTGCGGAAAAGTCCCGCAAATGCGGAACCGTTGAAAAAGTGTACGGAGAATAAAAATGAGCGAGAATTATTGCATCAGACACGCACGCCCCGAGGATTTTGAAGGGCTTATAAAAATGCTGGATTCCGTTTTCGGATTTCCGAGTGAGCGCACGGAGGGGTTCCTCTCCCTTCTGCCCAAGCTTTACGAAAAGGATAAGCCCAACAACATCGTCGCGGAGCGCGACGGCGAGCTTTTGGGAGCTGTCGGTCTTTTCCGCCGCGAGATAAAGGTGGGAGACGAAACGCTCGTGTCCATGGGCATCGGAAACGTTGCCTGCAGAGCCGACATGAGAGGGGAAGGCATTATGACGAGCCTTATGGAAAGGGCCGTTGAAGAGATAGTTGCCTCCGGTGCCGATCTTTCCGACCTTGGCGGAAGACGCCACCGCTATGGACATTTCGGCTATGAATGCGCCGGAAGAGTGTATAATTTCCGTGTCAGAGACGATTTTGCCCGTCACGTGCCCGAAGCGGACGTTTCACGCGGAGTCACCGCTCTGCCGATCGAAGAATATAAGGACGAGGCGAAGGCGCTTTTCGAAGCGAAGCGGCACCGCTTTTTCCGCGATGACTTCCTTGTGACCCTCGCATCATGGGAGGCAGATTCTTATGCCTTCACCGAAAACGGCAGCTTTGCGGGCTATGCTGTTTGCGACGGCGACAGAGTGACCGAGATGGCACTTTGCGACACTGGCAGCTTTGCCTCAGCCGTGAAGGCGCTTTTCGCCGTAATCGGCGAGGATGAGCTGACGTTCGCCCTCCACGAAACGGAAACGGAGCTTATAAAGGCGATCGCGCCTATTTACGACGGCATCAGCCTGCGCTCAAACGAGCAGATCGCGGTGATGCATCACAGGCGCGTGGCAGAGGCGTATCTCAGGTACAAAAACGAGCTGGCGCCGCTCCCCGACGGAGAGATAGGGCTTCTCATTCACGGGATCAAGGGCGATGAGCTCTTCACCCTTGTGGTGGCGGACGGCGAGGTCACATCCCGCGACGGAGCCGACGATCCGATCGAGCTTTCGGCTGTGGAGGCTGTTGCATTTTTCTATGGGCTTGCGTCTCCTCATCGGGAGCTTTTGCCCCGCGCTGCCGCATCCTGGCTGCCTCTTCCCGTGTATTTTCCGTCACCCGACTGCGTGTGAGCGGCGTTATGGCGTCGAACCGAAACGACGAATAAGGATCAGGACATGAAAAAACAAGTAATATTGCTGAACGGTCCCTCCAGCAGCGGAAAATCCACGTTGTCAAAAGCGTTGGCGGGGATGGTGGAAGAAAAAAGAAACGAAATATACGCCATCGTTTCCATCGACGACTATATGAAGCTGGCAACGGACGAAACCATATACGAGGACGACGTATTTGAGATATCGGGCGATATGTGCAAGGGCGTGCTCGATGCGATGAAGTCCTCCGATGGCGTTATAATCGATCACGTGATCACAAGTGAACGGATATTTTGTCAGCTGACGGAGATGCTCAGCCAATACCGCATCCGGCTCGTGAACGTGACCTGCCCCCTTGAGGTGCTGCTGGAAAGAGAGCTTGCACGTAAAAACAGGTGCCTTGGCTCCGCTGAGTCCTCGTATACGTATTTATTCCCGAAGGAGGGCTATCACCTGAGGGTGGATACCTCCGTTATGTCATCGGAAGAGTGTGCCGGGAAAATATACTCCGCATTCTTCTGAAAACTACCGCAACAAAAAAATGACCCCGACGGCCATCCCGGCCTGTCGGGGTCTTCTGTTTTGATTATATCCGAAGCTTACCTGATTTTTGCCATCCGCTTTTTCCAGATGCCCGAAAGAAAATAAATGAGCCCGGGGATAGCCGTGCCGAAGGGGGCAAGCCCGTATCCCAGCACGTAGCCGAAAAGACCGTATCCCCAAACGACGCCGATGAGGTACGAAAGGAGTATACGCATGAAAAAGCCGTCGATAAGGGCAAATACGAGGCCGAGACGGGCATTTCCGATGCCTTGTATGAAGCCGTTCGTGCTTCGCATTATCACCATTCCGGGGAAGCCCCACACAATGGCATGGACGAAAACGGGCGCAAGCTCAATGACTCCCGCATCCTCCGTGAATATGGAGAACATCATCTCGGGATAAATGAGATAAACCGTTGCGAATATGAAATATCCGATGGCGGAATAGAGCATTGCCCAGAAAAATACGGCGCGTATCCTTTCCGTTTTGCCGGCGGCGATGTTTTGCCCAACCATAGCGGAAACGGCGAAGGAGAATGCCTGGGTTATCTTGTTGATTATGTCGTCCACTTTAACGCCGACACCGAAAACGGAGGATGCGTTCACGCTGACGTCGTTGATGAGAGAGGTGACGAACATCATTGAAATGTTTATGGCGCAGCTCTGAAGCGCAAACGGGATGCCCAGATGCACAAGCTCGCGGATGGCGGTCCTGTCGGGGATGAAGCTTCGGAGCCTGAAGTCAAATCCCAGCTCCTCGCGCTTTCTGTAAAGGAAAAAGAGCGCGTAAATGAAGGAAAACGCCTGACCCAGTATGGTGGCAAGGGCTGCACCGAAGGTGCCCATACCCATGTAGAGCACGAACACAACGTCCAGCAAAAGATTGATAACAGACGCAATGGCAATGAAGACCAAAGGATGCTTCGAATCTCCCATGCCGCGGAGCACGGCGGAGACCATGTTGTAGCCATAGGTGAAAATGATGCCGCAGGCGCACACGATCATATAGTCGTAGGCAAAGTCGTATGCCTCGATGGGGGTATTCAGGAGCTTCAGCACCGGATGCGCCAACGTGATGCCCAAAACGGTTACAACGACTCCGATGGCGGTGGTGAGGGTGAAGAGGGTGCCGATTATGGGACCTGTGTCCTGCCGCCTGCCGGCGCCGATAAGCTGGGAGATGCGCACCTGACCGCCTGTGGAAAATCCCATTGCCAGCATCGTCATAAACATAAATACGGAGCTGGAGGTGGAAACGGAGGCAAGCCCGGGGCTGCCGAGCTTTTGTCCTACGATAAGCATGTCAACGAGGGAATAGAGTATCTGCAGCGCGTTTGATATCATAAAGGGCAGGGCAAAGCGGAAAAGCTGCCTTGGTACCGAGCCCACGGTGAAATCCGAAATTATTCTGTTTTTTGTTTTTGCTGTGTTCATTTTGCTGTCCGTTAAAAACCGTAATATAAAGATTACGTTTATTATAACACATTTACGGGCTCGGAGGATAAAATATTTATAAGAAACTTCAATCGCTTGACATAAAAGTTTACATATAATATAATCAAAATAAGAATGATTATTGCTTCAATTATCGTTCAAAATGAATGAGAGGTGCTTTTATGATCATCAAAAATCCGAACCTGAACGGGGTCCCCGGCAACCTGCGCGACCCTGCGGTCATCGATTACGGCGGCAGCTACTATCTCGTGGCCACGTCCCCTGCATTCTGGTCGGGATACACTCCCGGCGTTAAGCTCTGGTCCTCTCCGGATCTTGTGAACTGGACCTTCGAAAGCACCATCATTCCCGCGGAGAGCATCCCCGAAGGATGCCACTGCAAAAACCGCTTCTGGGCGCCCGAGCTTTTCATTCACGGCGGAAAATTCTACTGCACCGTGAACGGCAAGGACGACGAGGCAGGCGTGGACCTCCATTCCTATCTCGCCGTTGCGGACGATATCCGCGGCCCTTATAAGCTTTTCCCTCATCCCGTCAGCGACCGCAATATGAACGATATCAGTCTTTTCGCCGATGACGACGGCAAGGTTTATGCCACCTCGAGCTGGGAGGACCTCTTCATATTCGAGCTGGACCTTGAAACGGGACGGGCCGTCACCGAGCCCCGTGTCATTGCCCATCCCGGCAAGAAGGGCGAATGGGACCACGGCCGCTTTATCGAAGGCTCCTTCATGGTGAAGCGCGGCGGCATATATTATCTTTGGTATTCCGGTGTTGGCAGAGGATATGAAATGGGCTGGTACACCTCCGATTCTCTCGACCGCGAATTCGATAAATACGGCACCGAGCCCGTGCTTTCCGGCCTTGGAACGGATCTTCCCATTGCAGGCCATAACAGCTGCTTCAAGCTGAAGGACGGCAGAGACGCCGTTGCATTCCACGGACACAGGCAGGGCGAGCCCGAGCTTCTTTGCTTCGATATCGTCACGTATCCCATGGAGCCCCGCAAGATTTCCATGGAGATCGATGTGTGACAGATCCTTATAAAATGAACAAGACCGGAAAAAGCGCGCTTCCCATCATACTGACGGTGGTCTTCGGCTGTGCGGTAATGTCCTTTGTGGACGGAGTCCTTTCCCCGTCATATCCCGTAAAGTCGCTTATCAAGCTTATCCTTTTCGGCGGTGCGCCCTTTGCCGTATCTATGCTGACGGGCATGCGCCTTCGCGACGTGCTGTGCCCTCAGAGAAGGGGGCTTCTCATCTCCCTCGGCATCGGTTTAGCCATATATGCCTTTATCCTTGCCGCATTTTTCCTTCTTCGCGATGTGTTCGATTTCTCCGCAGTAACGGAGTCGCTCACCTCCGACGAAGGCGTCACACGGGATAATTTCATTTACGTTGCACTTTATATTTCCTTTTGCAATTCCTTCCTTGAGGAATTCTTCTTCCGCGGATTTGCGTTTCTCACGCTCTGCAAGTATCTCCCCCGCGGTGCGGCGTATGCTTTTTCGGCAGCCGCATTTGCGGTGTATCACGTTGCCATAATGTCGGGCTGGTTTGGCCCCCTGCTTTTCGGCCTTCTTATGCTGGGGCTTTTTGCGGGAGGGATCATATTCAATTTCGTGGACGAAAAAACAGGCGACGTTTTTCCTTCCTATGTCGTGCACGGATTTTCGAATCTTGCCACGAACACGGTGGGACTCATTCTTTTCGGTATACTATGAATCTATAGAAAGGAGGCACCCATGTGCTAAAGATAACGGGCAATAAAGGATGCCGCTCACCGCTGCCGCCTTCAATGCTGAAGGTATCAAAGGATGAGCATATATACATCGTTTTCTCGAAAACGCCGTATAAAATGGGGCGCTTTATCAGATTCATAACAGGCGGACGGTATAATCACGTGTCCGTTTCCCCGGTGGAGGACCTGTCGCTTCTTTATTCCTTTGCACGGCGATACCGTAAGGCGCCGTTTTACGGCGGCTTCGTCCGCGAAACAGCCTCCAGGTTCAAGAGAAAAGGAAAGATGTCGAATGTGATGATATGTGCTGTGCCTGTCACAAGGGATGCGAGAGAGCAGCTCATAGAGAGGCTCTCGCAAATGGAAAAGGAAAGCGAAAAGTATCTCTATAATCTTTTCTCAGCAGTGTGCGTGCCCATGAAAAAGCGCATTTTCATCCGCGACGCATACACCTGCGTTGAATTCATACTGACGGTGCTCAGGTCCGTGGGTCTTGATTTCAACGAGCAGGCATTTTACAGCATCAACGAGCTTTCGGGCAACCTTTCCGTATATAAGATATACGAGGGCCCTTTTCCCGAGCTCTGCGGAGATGCCGTCACCGACGAATACGACCGCGACGTTTCGTATCTTTTCAGGTACGGCTCGCTGATAAAGCAAGTAAACACTCTTGCGGGCAGAATGCTTCACTGAAAGCCCTCCCGCAAGCATCAAATAAAGAAAAAGAGGTGTCAACTGTGGTACTCCTTGATAACGTGTTCCTTTTTGCAGCCGCCGTGGTGATTGCGGCGTTGCTTATCTATCTCTCAACGAGAGCAGAAAAAAATTATATCTTTTCGGTGGCTGCCGCCATCGTTGAGCTTCTGACGGTGATCTTTCTGCTTTACCGCGGTGCTGACATAGAGGAGCTTTTCCTCACCGTGATCATCTACGGTGCCGTATCTGCCACCGTATACTATTACGGAAAGCCCGCGGAGGCTAAAGAAAACGAAGAAAAGGCAAAGGAGGAATAACCCATGGTATTCAATTCGGTTGAGTTTCTGATCTTTTTGCCCATCGTAGTTCTTCTTTACTACGTGCTTCCTCTGCGCTTCCGCTGGATGATGCTCCTTGCGGCAAGCTACTTTTTCTATATGTATTGGGACGCAAAGCTCATTGTCCTGATAATGTTCACCACCGTCGTTTCCTATCTTTCCGCCATTGCCATGGAGAAAACGGAAAGCAAAGCCAAGAAAAGGCTCCTTCTGATGCTGACGCTGGTGGCGTCGCTGGGAGTTTTGGTGTTCTTCAAGTACTATAACTTCCTTGCAAGCTCCGTGACTGATGCGGTATCCCTTTTCGGCGGCGGTCAGTTTGACCTGACACTGAATCTCATCCTTCCCGTGGGTATCTCGTTTTACACCTTCCAGACCCTCTCCTACGTTATCGACGTATACAGAGGCAGCATCAAGGCGGAGTCCCACTTCGGATACTATGCGCTTTTCGTGACCTTCTTCCCTCAGTTGGTTGCAGGTCCCATCGAGCGCCCGGATAATCTTTTGCCTCAGCTTAAGGCGGAAAATAAATTCAACCGCGACGATTTCGTAACGGGCTTCGGCATTATGATCGTGGGCTTTTTCAAAAAGCTCGTTGTTGCCGATATCGTTGCCGTGTACGTAAACGCGGTGTACAATAACGTGGAAAATGCCACCGCACTCGGTATCATCATTGCCACCGTCCTTTTCGCGGTGCAGATATACTGCGACTTTTCGGGCTACACCGATATCGCTATCGGATGCGCCCGTATGATGGGCATCCGCCTGATGCAGAACTTCAACAGACCCTACATATCCGAATCCATCAAGGAATTCTGGGGCCGCTGGCACATATCTCTTTCCACCTGGTTCCGCGATTATCTCTATATCCCGCTTGGCGGTAACCGCCGCGGTAAATGGCGCAAGCACTTAAACGTGTTTATCGTATTCATGGTGTCAGGTCTCTGGCACGGCGCCGCGTGGACCTTCGTTATCTGGGGCGCGCTCCACGGCATTTATCAGATCATCGGTGAGCTTACGAAGAAGCCTAAGTCGGAGCTTTATAAGAAGCTCGGCATCAGCGAGGAGTCCTTCGGCTTCCATCTGATGAAAAAGGCCGTTACCTTCATTCTCGTGTGCTTTGCGTGGATATTCTTCCGCGCAAACAGCATCGCTGATATCGGCGTTATCATAGGCAAACTCTTCACAGATTGGGGCGCCGGCGTCGACTACATAAAGAATACCTTCAGCTTCATGGGACTTACCGGCACCATGACTGTGGCTATCATCATTGCAGTGTACGTGCTTTCTCTCTTCGATAAGAAGCCCTCCCGCGAGCTTTACCGCGTGGACAGCCCGGGCAACACCGTCACCGCCTCCGTCCGCTACGGTGAGATCGTGTGGATGGTGCTCGTTGCGGCGCTCCTTATTGCCGCAGGCGACGGCGAAAGCACCTTCATATACTTCCAGTTCTAAAGGGGGATAAGACGAATGAAACAGCTTAAGATATCGTTTATAGCAATAGCCCTCGTCGTTGTGATCCCCGTTATCGCCCTTGCCGCCCTTTGCCTTGCCACGCCACCGCAGTACGGTGAAACTTTCCTTGGCGAGCTTTCCGCCAAGTTTGACAGGCTCAATTCCGTGGACGGCGAAAAGGTGGTGCTCATCGGAGGAAGCAGCCTTGCTTTCGGCCTCGATTCCGCGACTATGGAGGAATATCTCGGCCGCCCCGTCGTTAATTTCGGCCTTTACGCCACCCTCGGCACGAAGGTTATGCTGGATCTCTCAAGATCCGCCATCGGCCGCGGCGACGTTATTGTGATCTGCCCCGAGATCGATGCGCAGACACTCTCCCTTTACTATAACGCCGAGTCTATGTGGCAAGCGGCAGACAGCGACTATTCGCTTCTTTTCCATATCGGATTTGATAATCTCGGCGATATGGCAGGCGGATTCTGGGACTATCTCGGAAAGAAGCTTGAATATGCAAACGGCGAAGGCCTTTCCGTGTCCGGTGTTTACACCAAGGCGGCGTTCAACGAATACGGCGACATCGTGTACGAGCGCCCCTATAACCAGATGACGCTGGGCTACGACCCCAATAAAATGATCGAGCTTTCAGGCGACGTTTTCGACAGCGCCTTTGTGGACTACCTGAACGATTACGTTCGTATGGCGCGCCGCCGCGGCGCGGAGGTATACTTCAGCTTCCCGCCTATGAACAGGGATGCCGTCACCACCACCGACGAGGAAGCCGTTAAGGCATTTTATCAGTTCCTTTACGAGAATCTCGAGTGCGAGGTCATTTCCGACGTGAACGATTACGTTCTTGACAGCGGCTATTTCTACGACAGTAACTTCCATTTGAACGATGCCGGTGTTCCCATCAGAACTCTCCGGCTTGTTGAGGATATCCGCCGCGCGCTCGGCAGCACCGATGCGGTGGAGATCGTGTACCCCGAGATACCCGAGGTGCCCGAAGCCCCCGAATCTGAGGGCGGCGAGAATCTCGACTTCACCGACACCGCATCCGATGCCTTCACATATGAAGATTTCGGCAAGGGACTCCTTATCACGGGAGTGAAGGGAAGCGCTCTTTCGGAGGATACCATCGTTATACCCAAGTCGCACGAGGGTAAAACTGTCCTTGCCATCGGAGAGGGGGCGTTTGCGGATGCCGATTCGTTGAAGACGCTTGTTATCAACAGTAATATCGTGCAGATATACGACGGATTCCTCAAGGGATGCGATTCCATCGAGGAGATATACGTTTATAATTCCGACTGTAATTCCATATCTATCGGTGCCGAGCTTCTGTCCGGCATAAACGCAAAGCCCACCATCAAGGTGCCCTATGAGGCATTCGGCAATTACGTTGCCGACTATTTCTGGGGTATCTACGCAGGATCGCTTTCCGTTATCAGCGCTCCCGAGGGAGAATAAGCATAAAAAAAGACGAACGTGAGCGTTCGTCTTTTTTTGCTTTCAGCGCAGAATCTGCGACGAAAAAATTTTTAATAAAATCGAATATAAATGTGTAGAAATTGTCAACAATGAAGTCAACCGGTTGACACTGACTTCGTGATAAAATATAATATATATTAAGGTAATCTATAATTCCGGAGATAAATATGAACACTGAAGGAAAGCGCAAATTTATAATAAACGTTATCTTCATTGCCATTGTGCTTTTGATTGCGTATATTCTTTTTAAGTACGCCATCAATTTCCTGATGCCGTTTCTCATTGCATACATGGTGGCTGTGCTGCTTCATCCCGTGGCACTGTTTTTCGAGAAAAAACTGAAATTCAAAAGTAAATTTGCCGTTATATTCACCGTGGTCGTTTTCTACTGTACCGTCGGCGTGCTGATATTTGCAGTTGGCGCGGGATTTTTTGACTATGTCAGAACGCAGTTCGCAAAGCTTCCCGGGTTCTACACAAACACGGTGCAGCCCCTTCTTTCCATGGCACTGGACGGCGCGATCGTTTTCCCCGAGGGCTTCGATCCCACCCTTGCCTCTGCAATTGAGTCTGTTTTCGAAAACCTTTTCTCATATGTGGGAAGCCTCGTTTCCACCCTTTCGGGTGCTATCGTTTCTTTGATATCGAACCTTGCGTCCTCCCTGCCCACGTTCATCATTGCGGTCGTATTCTGCCTCGTTTCCACCTTCTATTTCACTCTCGATTACGACAGCGTGCACGTTTTCTTAAAGCGCCAGCTCAATGAGGAGCATTACGAGAAGGTTGAAGCCGTTAAGTCCGCAGTCCGCGATATACTCGGCGGATATTTGAAGTCATATGCCATCATCCTCGGAATCACCTTCGTCGAGCTTTCCATTGCGATGCTTATCATGAGAGTCGATAATTTCCTCATGGTGGCGCTTATGATCGCCATTTTTGATATCCTTCCCGTCGTTGGCACGGGCACGGTGCTTATTCCCTGGACGGTTATTGAGCTTGTCCGCGGCAACTACGGTATGATGATAGGTCTTATAGTAACCTACGTTGTGATCTTCATCGTGCGCCAGGTAATCGAGCCCAAGATCGTAGGCGACCGTGTTGGTCTGCATCCCCTGGTCACCATCATCTCCATGTTTGTGGGCACGGTGCTCTTCGGCGTTATCGGCCTTTTCGGCATTCCGATCACCATGGCCATCATCGTGGATCTGAAAAAGAAGGGGATCATAGAGTTTTTTAAATAGTATATGTCTTGTCACATTGCGATGCCACCCGTATCACACATACGGTGGCATCGTCTTTTTTTTGCATCCTGCGTTCTGCCTCGCGGATTATAAGATCCGCAACGTCAGCGGCGCGGCGGTCTCTCACGTCGGAAAGCAGAGAATAGAGCCACGCAGGCTCGGATTCTCCGTCGGCAACTCCGTCGGAGACCATAACGATAAGGTCCCCCGCCTGAGCCTTCACCTTTGTTCTTTCCGCGTCAAGAGAGCGCACGATGCCGAGAGGGATAGTCTGCGAATCCACCTTGAAAACGTCACGTCCGCGAACGATAAAGGAGGGGGCGGCGCCGCTTTTTATGAAATCGGCCTGTCCCGTTACAAGGTCGAAATCAAGCAGGTCCACGGTGGAGGAGCACTCGATACCCCGTGACCTTATCATGGAGTTCAGCATTTTCAGCGTCACGGAGGGGGAGCTTCCCGAGGCAAGCATCTTTTCGGTGAAAAGCGCACACATTCCCGAGGTCAGTGCCGCTTCGCGCCCGCTGCCCATTCCGTCACTGAGGAAAACGCAGTACCTGTCGTCGCGGCAGGGAAAGGCGAGAGCGGAGTCGCCGCTGGCAGAGCTTTCATCTTTAGTCAATTGCCTTTTTTCAAATCGGAGGGAATATGACACCGTGGAGCGCAGGATGGCGTTGACCTCACTTCCCTTTATCTCAAATTCCGGGGAGGTGAATTCTCCGTTGCACACCTCTCCCGCAAGCCGACGGAGGTCGTCCTCGCCAACGTGAAGCCCCGAAAGCTTCAGGCCGGCCACGTAAACGGTCTTCCTTCTGCCTCCAAAAACGCAAACGCGGTCCGCTTTTATCTTTTCCTCCCTCAATTTCGCCGAAAAAGCGGCCGAAAGGGCATTATTTATCTCGTAATCGCAGTCACGCTCACGAAGAATATCGCTGAGTATCGCGGAAATGGCGCTGTAATCGTATGCCATGATCTCGGTTTTGTCCGTGTCGATGAGGCGGCGCAGAGTCTGCGCATAGCACTCGTTTGCCGCATCCGCAAGCTCGTCGGGATAAAGACAACTGTCTAATCCCGCCTCCGAAATGTCGGAGCTCGTGAGATTTCCGTTTTCATAAAGGCGCTTCGTCAGCGCGGTGTGTGCGTCGGGGCAGTTTTTTGCGCAGGAATCTTTGATCTCACAATCCTCGCAAACAAGGTTCCTTGCCTCAGCCGCCGCATCCTTTACGTCGTAAAAGCTGGGGCGGCGGAGCCTGTCCGAAAGCCTGAAGAGCATATCGGAAAGGCCGGTGAAGGCGTCTCTTTTTGCCGTGATGCGGCCGGTGGTGTCGGTGTAGCGAAGCCTTTCCGCAAGCAGGGCGGCGCCGGGGGGAAGCTGAGATGCATCCTTTTCCGCATGGGGCGGCAAAAGCGCATCAGCGCGAAGAAGGAATGCGAGAGCACCGCATCCGGCAAAGATCGCAGGTACCGTGTGAGCCACCGTGGCATATCCTCCTGCATACACCGCCCATGAAGCGGAGGCAAGGGCAGAGGCGCCGATGGCGAGGGCAGGGGACGAAGAAAAGAGTATCCCCGACACTACGGCGGCAACGGAGAAGATGGGCATCAGTTCAGCCGTTACGGAAAGCCCTGCAAACAGCCCGAACAGTACCCCCTTCAAAAGTCCGTATCTCCGCGTCACCGTGACCGTGAGCACCGACGCCGCAGCAACGGCAAGACTGCATGAAAAAAGCGAGATGCCCCGCACCGACAGTATCAGGGACACCGCCAGCGCCGCTGCCCCTGCCTCCTTATATAGGGCGGTGGCACTATCGTTTCCCTTTGAGACCACCGCAGAATAAAGAAACGTAAGCGTGGGCGTCAGGGAAGCATACAGAAGAAAAGCACAGAGCGCGGTGAGCGTGAAGCCGTCGCCTATGGCTCTGTATGCGCCCAGCGCGGCTGCCCCCACCACCGACACCGCCATTTTAATGCGCAAACTGTCCTCGAAATCGAAAATGCGTCTCTCAGCCTCGGAAAATGCCGCCAGAAGCCGTCGGAGCGCAAATATGAGTACGTATACGGAAACGTCCATAAACGGCGACGGCGACGAAATTACGGCGCTCAGGAGCGCCCCTGCAAAAGCCCAGGGCAGGTGATGCCCCGCCGCCGCCAGAAATGCCGCCCCCATCGGGTATATTCCAAGCGTCACTCTCGCTCCCGAAAGGAGCACTGCCGCAAGAAGATATAAAAGCGGCACACCCCGCGAAAGCGATTCCGCGGCGGCAGCGTATATCCCGGCGCAAAGATTCTTTCTTTTTCCCTGCCGGTAAGCATCGGCAACGGCGCACGCCGCGCCCGTGACGGCGAGCTTGTATTTCTCCCCGATCTTGCTAAGCCTTTCGGCCGGTTCCTTCAGATAATTCAAGTTTAACTCCTCCCTCGTTCGGTGTCTTTTTCGTTAACGTCATCATTTTACTGTCCCCGCTGTGAATGAGCGGTCGAAAGGGAGGAGTCGCAGGGAAGGCGGTGTCGCTGATAAATGTTATGCCCAAAAAGGAAATGTCGCTTTAGCGATATTCACGCGGCGCCAACAGTAAAGACGGGTCAAGGGCGGGTGAAATCTGAGATAAAACCGCGTACGGTTTTCATTTTTCGCCAAAATAATAACGGCACCGACCGGTGTCGGCGCCGTTATTTACGTTTTATTTCACTTTCCTACATTTCCTTTGGGAAATTATTCAGCCGCAGACGTGCTGTAGCTGCCCACAAGCATCTGGCCGAGAGCGGAATCCGCACCCAGAATGATGGTTTTTTCGCTGCCGGTGAGGGAAGCCTTGAGGGCTTCAAGAGCGCGTGTGAATTCGTAGAATTCCTTCTTGTCGTCGGTGTTGTATGCTTCAGCGAGAAGGCGCATGTATTCAGCCTCGCCCTCTGCCTCGATGCGTGCCGCCTCAGCCGTTGCATCGGAGATGATGATGTTCACCTGCTTATCAACCTCGTTGCGGATAAGGGATGCCTCGTATTCGCCGTTTGCGGTGTATTCAGCCGCGATGCGCTCTCTGTCGGAGATCATGCGGTCGTAAACAGCCTGCTCGTTTGCCTCGGGAAGGTCGAAGCGCTTGATCTTAACGTCGATAACCTCGATGCCGTAGGATTTTGCGTTTGTGGAAACCTCGGTCGTGATGCCCTCGTAAATATCGTTTCTTTCGCTTGCATCATCCTGATTGATGATATCGTCCTGAGCGAGAGTGCCCATCAGAGTTTTAAGCGCATTGTAGGTGAGCGCGTCGAGACGTGTCTCAGCTTCGCTGATGGTGCCCACAGACTGGTAGAAGAGACGGGGGTCCGTGATCTTCCAGGTGAGATAGCTGTCAACTGTCATGCTCTTCTGGTCGGAGGTGAGTACCTCGGATGCGGGAATGTCGTAAAGCATAACGGTTTCGGGGAAGGTGCGTACCTCGTCGATGAAGGGGACCTTGAAGTGAAGTCCGGCTTCGTTTGTGATGACCTCGATCTTGGAGAAGCGGAACACGCAGGCGTATTCGTTTTCACCAACGGTGAAAAATGAGTTGAGAAGCACCACGATAAGTGCAGCTGCAAGGAAAAGAAGTATTCCGATCACTATGGATTTTGTTTTAGTCTTTGCCATGTTCGTTATTTCCTTTCTTTAGTTTGACCCGATCACTTGGATGCGCTGCCGGACATAAGATCGTCCAGCGGGAGCAGCATCTCAACGTTGGAGCCGTCGGATGCGGTGTTGATGAACACCTTCACACCGGGAAGCACCTCGGAGATCATTTCATAGTACATACGTGTGCGTGTGATGTCGGGGTTGTTTGTGTATTCGGTGTACATAGCCTCAAACATAGCCACCGCTTCCTTTGCTTCGTTGATGCGGTTCTGCTTCAGGTATTCGGCGTTCTGTAAAAGCGCGTTTGCGGTTGCGTTTGCAGCAGGGATCTGCGCGTTCTGGTATGCCTCAGCCTCGTTGATCACCTTTTCGGCGGACTGCTTTGCAGTTTCAACGGCCTTGAATGCGGCGGTTACGGTTTCTGTGGGGGGCTCACTGTCCTGAATGGAAACGTCCACCAAAACGAGACCGATGTCGTATTCTGCAAGGATATCGGTGATAAGGTCCTTCACCTCAATCTGGATCTCGGTCTTACCGTCGGTAAGCACGCTGTCAACGTCTGTGGAGCCAACAACGCTGCGGATCTGGCTCTGAACAAGATTCTTCAGGATAAGATCGGGGGTGGCGGAGTTGTAAAGATACTTGACGGGGTCGGAGATCTTGTACTGTACGAAGAAATCAACGTTGACTATGTTATAGTCGCCGGTGATCATTTTGCTTTCCTCTTCCTTCACCACAACGTTTTCGGGAGCCTCACCGCTTTCAGGATCGGTGGGTGCGGTGGTGTATCCGATCTCGATCTTCTGGTATACGTTAACCTCAACCATCTCAACCTTCTGTATGCCGAAGGGGAGCTTGAAGTGGATGCCCGCCTCCGTGGTGTCGGTAACGCGGCCGAACGTGGTCACAACGGCACGCTCCTGCTCATCAACGGTGTACCAGCAGGAGCTTGCAATGGCGATAGCGATAACGATGATCACTCCCCATATGATGAGACCCTTATATTTGCCGAGATTGCTCGGCGTTTTTGTTTTGTCAAAAAAGTCCATACGGTTCATATAAAAATTCCTTTCTCAGATATTGAGCTTTTGACTACGGTTAAATTATATCACGCGGTCAAATGATTGTCAAGGGGAATCGGAAGAAATTTTATAATTTTTTTGCCGCTCCGAAGCAGGGCGGCTTTTATCCTTATATTGTAAAGCCAAAGGAATTATGATATAATCGGTGAAGAAGTAATTCCCCCGGGAGCGTATATAATGGACAGAAGCGCAGATATCGATAATATATTCATGAAAGAGGCTATTGCCGAGGCGGAGCGCGCTGCAGAGCTGGGAGAGGTGCCCATCGGCTGCGTCATTGTGTACGACGGTGAGATAATCGCCCGTGCGGGCAACGGCAGAGAAACCGACAAAAACGCACTCAGCCACGCAGAGCTTACGGCTATCGACAGAGCCTGCGACTTTCGCGGGGGATGGCGTCTTTTCGGCTGCACGCTTTACGTTACACTGGAGCCGTGCCCCATGTGTGCCGGAGCAATAATGAATTCCCGTATCGGCAGGGTGGTGTATGGCGCAAAGGACCCCAAGGCAGGTGCATACGAAAGCATACTGAACCTGAACTCATTTCCGGTGAATCATAAGCCGGAGATAACCTCCGGAGTGATGGAGGAGGAATGCGCCGCCCTTTTGAAGGACTTTTTTGCCCGCCTCAGAGATACCCGTCGGGAGGAGAAGGAAAACGACGTGCCGCGAAAATGGACACGACAGCCAAAATAAAAAGTGCAGGACGCAGGTCCTGCACTTTTTTGCTATGAAAAAGCCGCGTAATTTCAAATTGAATTTACCAAGCCCCCTTTGCTATAATATGTTCATAGAACACTTGAAAGGATCAGCTTATGGAAAACACGGGCAACTACTATCTTATAAATCATCTCGTTATGTTCACGGGCCTGACCGACAGGACGATAAGAAACTATATTGCGTCGGGAATACTGAAGGGAGAAAAGATCAACGGAATGTGGCACTTCACACCTGAGGAGGTGGAGCGCTTCATAAGTGATCCTGCCGTGCGCCCCAGCATTACGGCGAAAATGAATTCTCTTGTTTATGATTTTATCATCAGCGATAAAAAGAGCTCGGAGGGGATGTGCGCAATCCTTGATCTTCCGGGTAAAAACAGAAAGGCCGTGGCGGAATACTTCTGCTGCAGTATAAGCAGCGGAACGTTTACAAAGATAGATTTTTATTTCGACGGTGTGGGAAAGACCCCGAGAGTCGTGCTGACGGGCAACGCAGACGACGTTTTGTTCCTTTTGAACGATTACAAAAAAGCGGACGCCGACGGACGGTTTGATCTCTGATATAATAAAAATATCCCCGATGCGTCGGGGATATTTTCGTTTATTTAACGTAATAGCAGTAGTCAAGTATAACGTTGCCGTGCTTGTCGGGGGTGGTGAAGCGAGGACACAGACCGTTTTCAAAGGACCACACGTTGCCATCGTACAGGTCCTCAACTCTCATCTTGTCAATGGCATCGCGGCAGCCGCCGATAGCGCTGTGTACCTCATTTTCCTTGCCGTATATCCAGGCGGTTCCGATGCCCGCCGCAGGAAAGTCAACGTGCAGGAATCCCTCGGGAACGATAGTGTCGGCAGGGGCGAACATGCCGATGTAGTAATCGATAAGCTCTCCGTCACGGCGATGCTCAAGTCCAACGTAACCGCCGCCGTTTTTCCATATCTTAAGGATAGCGTCGGTGCCGCCCATAGCCTTTTCCACAGTGTCGAACCAACCCTTTGCAAACCATTCGCCCCATCCGCTGAAGTCGGAGTATCTCTTGCCGATAAAGCGCATGGCAGGCACAGATTCTCTGTAAGCTT
>JAZMZX010000032.1:0-6012 GCA_045586225.1 Eubacteriales bacterium | reverse complement strand
CTTGACTCTCCACGCTTTTCGGAGTAAAATATTCTAAGCATAACTATAAAAAAGGCAGATTATTATGGCAAAGGCAAAAACCAACGCCCAGCGCATGCTTGACGCTGCGGGAATAAAATACGACACCGTGGAATACCAGGTGGACGAGGAGGACCTTTCGGGCACTCACGTTGCGGAGGTTGCGGGGATAGACCCCGATATGACGTTCAAAACTCTCGTTTGCAAAAACGAGCGCGGCGAGGCTCTCGTTTTCTGTATTCCCGTTGCCGAGGAGCTTGATCTTAAAAAGTGCGCACGCGTATCCGGCTCAAAAAGCGTTGCAATGATACCCGTGAAGGATATTTTGCCGCTGACAGGCTACATCCGCGGCGGATGCTCCCCCATCGGAATGAAAAAGCGCTTCCCCACCTACATTGACGAGATCGCGGAGCTGTTCGATGAGATATACTGCAGCGCAGGTGTCCGCGGCATGCAGATCAAGATCTCCGTCTCCGATCTATTAAGCTTCACGGAAGCAAAGACCGCCGACCTGACGGCGTGAAAAAAGAGAGCCCGGGGGCTCTCTTTTTTATTCTTCTCTTTCAATGATGAGCGTGGCTTTATTGGCTCCGATATATTTTCCGTCGGAATCAAATTCGGCAGCATCCTTATAAACGAAGGCGGTCATTTCGATAAACGCAACGTCGTAGCAGCCGTCGCGGAGTGTGACCTTCACCATAACGTTTTTCGTGTCGTCGTAGTTCGTGCTCTCGGTAATATGGCTATACCAGGAATCGTGGGCGTGAGCAACGCAATCGTAAAGATACAGCTCGAAATAATGCTCAAGTGCAAAGGTATCCTCGGGACCAAGGACCGTGGCGGATTCCGTGCGACCGCTTTCAAGATAAGCCGTGAATTCAAAGCCGATCTTATAGCTGTCGTCAAGCCCCTCCGCTTCCCAGCGGTCCACCCAGGTCTCGTCCCAATAGGTGAAGGCGATCTCCTCCTCAAAGGAGGTGAACACGGCAAAATACGCCACATCGCAGATAAGATGCGCCTTTGAAGCGGTCCAGGTATCCAGCTTCCACAAGGGATCGCTGTCGTTTTCGGGCCACTCGCTCCGATATTCCGTGATAAGACGGCAGGTCTTGCCGTTTTTCTTGTAAATGCCAAGGGGAATCGTCTGCACGGGGGGCTCCGTTTCCGGGGCTTCCGTTTCCGTCACGCTTTCCGTGGATGTGATATCCTCGCCGCCTGACGTTTCCGTTTCGGTGGGTGATCCGGTATCGGTGCCGTCGGTGGCTTCGGTGTCGGTATCACTGTCTGAGATGCTCTCCCCGATGCTGTCGCTTTCGACACTGTCGCCGCCTTTGCTGCCGCCGAAAAGTATCATCCCCAGAACCGCCGCCACAGCAACGACCACAAGGAGCACTAAAAAGATATATTCGTTTCCACCGCTTCGGCTGTTTTTCTTTTTCATTTTTCCGTTCATGATTCACACCGTATCGTTTCCCACGGGCTTAACGAACATTTCGGCAAACTGTTCCGCCGTGCTTGTCCTGGGCAGGAGCCACATTACCTTTGCAGCCACCGCTTCCGTCGTCATATCGTATGCTTCGGGGACTGCGTATTTCTGCTTGATATGAAGGCCGACCTGATAAACGGACATATCGCTTCCCTCGTGCGGCACCTGTGTCGTTACGACGATGCGTACACCGCGGTCGATAAGAAGAGCGATCTTTTCAACGAACTCGTCGCTGTCGTAATATGGGATGCCGCCAACGCCGAAGCTTTCGATGATGACCGCGTGGTAATGCTCGGCAACGTAGTCGAAAATATCGGCGCGCATGCCCGGGATAAGCTTTACCACGATAACGGCAGGGTCGATCTCGTCATAGAATCTTACGGGTCCCTTAATATCCTCGCGGATATAATACTTGACGACGCCGCTGCGGACGAAGCCTATATCGGGATAATCGATGCTGGAAAATGCATTGAAGCTCTTGGTGCGTGTTTTTCTCGCCCGTGTGGCGGTGATGATCTTTCCGCCAAAAACTATATGCACGCCGGAGGCTCCTTCGTCAGAGGCGTAAATAAAGGCGTCTGTGAGGTTTTCCCTTGCGTCGGTATCGCGACGCTCGATGGGGATCTGTGCGCCTGTGAGCACGATGGGCTTGGGGCTCTGCTGAATGAGATAGTGAAGCATTGCGGAGGCATATGCCATGGTATCGGTGCCATGGGTTATAACGAAGCCATCGTATTCCTCATACACTTTTTTGATGTACATAGCCACGTTAAGCCAATACTCGGGGCGCATATTGGTGCTGTCCAGATTATAAAGCCCCACAGTTGACACGTTGCATATATCTTTCACCTCGGGCACGTGGGAGAGAAGCTCCTCAGACATAAGCGCAGGTGCAAGACCGCACTCGCCCGCAACGGATGCAATAGTGCCGCCGGTGGTGATAAGCAGTATATTCTTACGGTTATCAGAATTCATTTTTCACTGTTTGCTTTCTTATAACTTATTTATTACATTATACCACGAAATCTTTATTATATCAACGAAAAAAAGACGGAGGATATCCTCCGTCTTTTCAGTTTATCAAAGCTCAACGTCGCTGTCGGGCGTGTAGTCTTCAGACTCGTCCTTATTCTTCTTCACCTTGCGGATGATGAAATATGCACCTACCGCAACGATTGCAACGATCACTGCAAGCTTCACCGGATCTGCATTTGAAAGTCCGCTTCCGAACACAGCCTCCATATCGTCCAAAACGATCACAGCGGGGATGCCCGTTTCCTTTGTGAAATCTCTGAGAGCGGCGTTCACCGTTGCCTCGGAAACGCTGATCTGGCTATGATTCGTTACGTGGGAATCGAAATCGGTGTCGGGGGGCGTTCCGTCGCGGAAGGGAGACGTCACCTCAAGTGCGGTGATCTCCTGCTTCATGATCTCCATAACGGATGCAAGGCTCGCCGACAGCGAATACGCATAATAATCCTCGCTGACAGAGGAAAGCATAGCATCGCCGAAGACGGTGTATTCATCTCCGAAAAGCTCGGATATCTCGCCCTTGACATTGTTGCCGACCCATGCGATGGTGTAATATCCGTCGGTTTCTTCATTTGTGAGGAAAACGATGAGAAGATTATTCTCGTAATTACCGTATGCACCGAACTCAGCCTGATACTGCATATCGGCATATTCCTGGAATTCCTCTTCGTCGTATTCGCTTCCAAGGCCGAAAGCATCGCTGATAAAGGAGCCGACAGTATTTACGATAACGAGCACCATCATCAGAATAAATATGATTGCAAATAGAAATACGCTTGAGCAGCCGCCACCGCCACCTCCGCCGTAGTAACGCGGACGGTGATACACGTTATGATGAATATGCGTGGAATGTCTGCTGTTATGGCCACCGGGACGCGAGCTGCCGAAGCTTCCTCCGGGGCGCGAGCCGCCGCTGAATCCTCCTCTGGAGCCGCCTCCAAAGCTGCCTCCGCGGGAACCTCCGCCAAAGCCGCCTCCTCTTGATCCTCCTCCGGGTCCGGGCATAGTTATATCCTCTCTTTCAAAAATGTTTTGTTAATTAAAGGTCTATACGAGATAAGTATACCACATTTCTGCCTTCTTGCAACACTGCCGTGCATTTTTTCGGGCTATTCCCGCTGCTTGAGCAAAGCGGTCTATGGCATACTGCGGGCATCTTCATCATCGTTACAGTCGGATTATATCACACGGTCAAATGATTGTCAAGTGCGTTTTTGAGATTTTTTAAAAATAATAGCGGCACGCCCTGAGGCGTGCCGCCGGATGATTGATATCGCTTCCGTTATTCAACGGTAACAGTACCGTCCTCCATAACGGTGACGGTCATTCCGTCCTTCACGTATTCGAGGAATTCGTCGCCGAGACAGTCAACGACGGGCATTGTGATATCGTCGAGCCACACGTCTGCAAGAACTGCGCCGGCGCAGGCAAGCGAATCGATATGATTTGCGAAAAGCAGGCAGGCGGGTTGACGCTTCATGGCACAGGCGCAATAGAGCACGAGACCGCCGGTGGTGGAGCCGATAGTCTGCGGCAGGCAAAGAGCGTTGCCTGCAAGCTGCTTGCCGTAAAGGTCCTTATTATTCTGATCGTGGCAGGTGGCAGTTTTATCGCCAAACTGAAGGGCCTTCTGCAAAGATGCAAGGGTATTGAAGCCTTCCCTTGTGACCACCGCCTTAGCGGTAACGGTGCCGGGAGTAACTATGCGTCCTTTAAACGTCTTCATGGCTTATTTGCCTCCTTTCGTGATCTCTCTGAGTATCTCGTCGTCGGTGTAGTAGCGCGCTGTTGTATAGGTGCGGAGCTTATTGGACGAGGTGATAACGGGCATTTTTGCACACAGAGGATTGTTCATATACATAAGCGGGCAGATATAAGAGGTGATAACGCCCGTCTTTTTGAGTCTTTCTGCATATTCGGTCTTTTCAAATTCAGCAAGCACTCCGGGAGATGCGGTGAACACCGTGGGGATGACGACCCTGGAGTTGCCCGCCTCTTTAAGCCCCGCTTCAACGCGGTCGGTCCAGTCGCAAAGCTGACGGAAGCTCATATGAGGGCAGCCCATAAAGCAAAGCTTCGGCTTTGCCTCGGGATCGCGCCAGATAACGGGATAATTATCCTTCACGCGCTGAAGCTCAGCGTCGTCGATAACGTACTCCTTTGCATCCTCTCTGATGAGTGCGGTGCCCTGCTCCTTCGCTTCGGGAGTGAGTCCGTCGATATGGTAAAGACCCACAGCTCCGTTTGATGCGGTGGCAGCACCGAAATCCTTAAGATAGGTGCAGGTATCGTCGTCAAGCTCGCTGCCGAGCCACTTATCGAGGCCGATAACGTAGGGCACGTCCTCCATTACCTTCATACCGATAGCGGAACCGAGAAGCTGAGCCTCGGGCTTCTTCGTGGTCTCGATCCTGACAATCCAGGAGGCGCGTCTGCCCTCGTCGGTGAGAAGACCGAAATAAGGCACGTAGCCAACGATGGAGCCCATAAGGTCCATAATGCCTGAGTTGCGGTTGCATCTTGCGCCGAGAACGGAGTTTGCGTAAACAACGGCGGAGGATTCTGCCCAGCTGAGCACCTCGCCCTTTTCGGGCTTATTGCCCACCTCATCCATATAGCAGGTGCAGGTGAAAGCATTTTCGTGGAGAAGCCCCAGCTTACCGAGCTGCTTTTCGTAGAAATCCTGCTTGCTGTACATAAACTTATTGAAAACAAGCTTCTGCAGAAGGTTTGCGGGAACGTTTTTATCGAGAGGACGGGGGTCAACGGAGAATTTCTGACCCGAGGTGACACCCTCGGCCAGAAGCTTATCCATCAGGTCGAAGACGGGTGTCATCATTCCGAGACCGAAGGATGTAACAAGGTGATTATATTTGCTCGTTACGGGCACCATTTTTTCTGCTTCGAAGGCTTCACCGAACATGACCATGGTCTTCATTACCTTGGCCATTATGTCGCCCTTTGAGCCGTTCAGTATGGCATTCTGTTCATCTGTTAACTTCATCATAAACGGTGTATTCCTTTCTTATATCTTCATTGCAACGTCCCACGCCTGCCAGATAACGGTGCGCAGGTTGCCGACCTTTGCGGCATCGCCGATAACGTGTACGTTTTTGCTCTTTTCAGCGAGAGGCGCAGGATTATAGCCAACGGAAAGGATAACGGAGTCTGCCTCCACCTTCACCTCGTTGCCTTCCTTATCCTTTGCGGAAACGAAGCCCTCTCCTATTTCGGACACGCCCGTTTCAAGATATACGGGTACCTTGTTGGCATTGAAGAAATCGCGCAGGAAGCTTGTGTTTGCAAGGCAGATGCCCTTAGTGGTGATAAGGTCGTCCTGCATTTCGATGATAGTGGGCTTTTTGCCCTTGAGATAAAGATCGTATGCGATCTCGCAGCCCGTGAGGAAGTCGGAGGCCAAGCGGTCTTAGGAAGACAACTTAGTAATTCAACTCCTTGGCTCACAGAACGACATG
>JAZMZX010000031.1:0-2823 GCA_045586225.1 Eubacteriales bacterium | reverse complement strand
CTTACGACATCCGGTTTTTTTGGGTTAGCATCCAAATTGGATACATAACATGGTTGCGGGGGTGGGATTTGAGTTGCCCTGCCGAAAACATAGTCGCACTATTCGGGGAAGGGGTTGCCCTCGTATTGCTCCTTGTTTTCTTCCTTGTCGCACTCGCTTCATCATCCACAGGATGCGCTCGTGCTCCAAGCCCACGACCTCCTCCGGAGGCCTTATGGAAGTGCAGTTCCGACTCTCTGCATTCAGGCAAAAGAAAACAGCCACCAAATGGTGACTGTTCCTTTTGTTTGGTTGCGGGGGTGGGACTTGAACCTCACGGCCTCCGGGTTATGAGCCCGACGAGCTACCAACTGCTCTACCCCGCGATATATGGTGCCGGAAACCGGAATCGAACCGGTACGAGATGTTAGTCTCACGGGATTTTAAGTCCCGGGCGTCTGCCAATTTCGCCATTCCGGCGGGTTGTTCCGTTCGCAGCTTTATTATTATAACACCTCGACAACATCTTGTCAATAGTTATTTGTAAAAATCTTTTTATTATTCTTTTTCGCTTTGCATTTGTATAAAAACTATTGACAAATCCAATACCTCGTGATACGATGTATTGCGTGAGGGGAGGTATATTATGGATGCGCAATTAAAGAGAGGCTTGCTTGACGTATGCGTTCTTTCGGCGATAAAGGATGAGGAGTCATACGGCTATAAGATAATAAAGGATCTGAAGCCCTGCGTGGAGCTGTCAGAGTCGACCTTATATACCATTCTCAAACGCCTTGAAGCCGCGCAAATGCTTACCGTACGGACGGCAGAGCACGGAGGAAGGCTGCGCAAGTATTACAGAATAACCGCGTCAGGCTCGGAGCGTATCGAGACCTTTCGGGAGGAATGGCGGGACCTGATGAAAATATACAGAATCGTTGCGGGGGAGGATGAGGACTTATGACGAAGAATGAATTTATCTCGGAGCTGCACCGGGGTCTTGGCGGTGTTCCACAGGCAGAAGCCGAGGAGCGCATCGCTTTCTACGCCGAGATGATAGACGACCGAATAGAGGAAGGCTTGACCGAGGAGGAAGCGGTGGCCGAGCTTGGCAGTGTTGACGCCGTTCTGTCCGATATACTTTCAGAAATACCGCTGACTAAACTCGTGCACGAAAAAATGAAGCCCAAGCGCACGCTTGAAGCCTGGGAGATCCTGCTGATAATACTTGGATTCCCGCTCTGGTTCCCGCTTTTGGCGGCGGCTTTTGCAATAGTGTTTTCGCTCTTTGCCGTCCTTTGGTCGCTCGTCGTGTCGGTTTGGGCGGTTGAAGTATCGTTTATCGGCAGTACGTTCGGGCTGCTCGTATGCGGGATATTCTCTGCGTACGGAAATACCATATCTGCCGCGGCGCTGATCGGCGCGGCTATGGTATTCGCAGGTCTGTCCGTATTTTTGTTCGTTGGGTGCGTTTCAGCTACAAAAGGGATGGCGAAGCTGAGTAAAGCCCTGGTTCTTGGTATAAAAAAACTGTTCGTTAAAAGGGGGTAAGAGAAATGAGTACGACTGTAAAGATATGGCTTGTCATAGGTGCGGTGCTCGTGATCGCGGGAATTTCGGTTTTCGTGTGGGCGATGAATTCCGCCGCGTGGGACTTTACGAAGCTTGGAACGGCAAGCTACGTCAGCAATACCCATAGCGTCAGCGATCCGTTTGACAGAATTACGCTTATTACCGACGTTGCCGACGCCGTTTTTCTGACCTCCGATGACGGAAAGTGCAGGGTCGAATGCTACGAAAACGAAAAAGCCCTCCATTCCGTTGCGGTCAGCGACGGAACGCTCAGGATCGAAGTGCAGGATAAAAGATCGTGGTTTGATCATATAGGCGTGAATCTCGGTGCACCGAAAATTACCGTTTATCTTCCCGAGAAGGATTATGCTTCCGTCACGGTAAACGAAACCACGGGCGGAGTTGAGCTTGCAGGCACGCTTTCCTTTGAAAGCATCGACGTCGAGACAACGACCGGCAGAGTTGTCTGTGGGGCGTCCGCTTCGGGTAAGGTGCGGATCTCAACGACGACGGGCGCGGTGACCCTTGACGGAACTACGGCAGGCTCGATCGAAGTTACGGTCACGACGGGCAGGGTAAAGGCTGATTCCGTCAAGTGCGATGGCGAAGCGCTTATTTCCGTGGCTACGGGCTTTGTGGAGCTTACCGACTTTTCTTGCCGTGAGCTTGAATCAAACGGAAGCACGGGAGCGTTGAGAATGAAAAACGTGATAGTCACGGAAAAGCTAACTGCCAAAAGAAGCACTGGAAGCGTACATTTTGACGCCTGCGACGCGGCAGAGCTCTATGTTAAGACCTCAACGGGAAATATCACGGGAAGCTTCCTGACGGATAAGCGGTTCATAGCCGAATCGGATACGGGCAGAGTGAACGTCCCAAAAGGCACGGACGGCGGCAGATGCGAGCTATCGTCAAGCACGGGAAATATCAGTATTGAGATAAAATAAGCGAACCAAAGCATCGAACATCCGCGGGTATTTGGGTGTAAAACAGTTTGAGCAATAAGAATTTGGCGAGGTGTATGCAAGTATGCTACCAACAAGAGAGACAGCAGAGATGCTTTTACAAGATGCAGAAAAATGCAATCCTGGCCCATGGGGGAATCATAGCCGAACAGCAGCACATTGTGCCGAGAAAATAGCACAAGCATGTGGTGATATGGATGCAAATAAGGCATACATACTTGGTTTGTTGCACGATATTGGAAGGAAGTTTGGAGTGCGGCACTTGGGTCATATATCAGATGAAGTCGGAGGGCCAAGCGGTCTTAGG
>JAZMZX010000030.1:0-5466 GCA_045586225.1 Eubacteriales bacterium | reverse complement strand
CATCCTGTACCAATGATACTTTTTGCTCTTTTGCCCGTTGCTGCTCTCATACATCTGGCAGGCGTGCTGTCAAGTGGCTTTGCAGACTTCTTCAACAGATACGTTTCCTCGTTCTTTCGCGCCGTCCTTGCGTACCTGACCGGATGGCTGCCTTTTTCACTTTCGGAAACGGTGATTCTGTTTTTGCCTGCTCTCGTCATAGCGCTCTTTATCGTAATAATCCCAAAAACGAAAACGGACGAGGTGGCCGCGTGGCGGTACGTTATATCGCTTTCCTCTGTGATCGCGTATCTGTACGTTTCGTTTGTGTTCACCTTTGCCCTTGGATATCAGGGTGCCCCCCTTGCGGAAAAGCTCGATATGGACGCAAGAAAGGTGTCGAAGGAGGAGCTTTACGAAACGGCGCTCGCTTTAACCGATATCGTAAACGAGCTTGCCCCTGAGGTTGGCTACGGCGTCGACGGCTTTTCCGATATGCCCTATAGCCACAGAGAGCTTGTGAGAAAGTTGAACGATGCTTACGCATCCTTAGCCGATAAATACGGCTTTGTTCCGCACCTGCGCTCAAGCGTTAAGCGCATTGCTCTTTCAGAGCCGATGACATATACACATATTTCGGGGGTATACACGTTTTTCACGGGCGAGTCAAACGTGAACATCAATTTCCCCGATTATTCCATCCCGTTTACCGTTGCCCACGAAATGTCCCATCAGCGGGGCATCGCTCCCGAAAAGGAAGCCAATTTCATGGCATTTCTCGTTTGTATGGAGAGCGACGACCCATATATCAGATACAGCGGCGCGCAGAACGTGCTTGAATATGTGCAGTCCGCGCTGTATAAAGCCTCACCGGAGCTTTACCGTGAGTGCTACTACCGTCTTGATTCTCACGTAAGAGGGGAAATGGCGGCATATAACGATTTCTTCGAAAAGTACGAAACCAACGTTGCAGCCGCTGTGACGGGCACCGTAAATAATGCCTATCTGCAGCTGCAGGGTACCGAAGGCACGAGAAGCTACGGCCTCGTTACAGATCTGACTGTGGTTTATTTCTGCGACGGACACAATGCGAAGAAATAGAGAAAGGGAAGTGCATATCACAGATTTCCATGCGAGTGAATATGATATGATATGCGGGTTTGCTGTCTATGTGGGTGCTTTCAGCATCTGAGCTGACATATCGGTGAGCCGTAGCCTGATAATCTTTGTTTATCCGGGATAAACATCGCTTCACGGAAAAAAACTTTAAATTAGCACTTTATTTTTCTTAATATATCTGTTATAATGTATAAGTTAAATAGTATCATTACACAGAAATATTGCTTTGCGCCTTACAGCGCCTCGAATATAACATCCGTTGGAGGAATTTCATATGGAAAAGATTGTCATAAACGGCGGCGTGCCGCTTAATGGCAACGTAAATACAAGCGGTATGAAAAATGCCGCATTGCCTATTTTGTATGCTACGATCCTTGTGGCAGATAAATGCAGACTTGAAAATATTCCCGATATAAGCGACGTTGCCATTTCTTTCGATATACTTCGCGGAATGGGCGCCGAAATAACAAAGATAGATAAAACAACGTTTGATATAGATACCACGAATCTGAGAGGCGGCACATCCGACCCCACACTCGTTTCAAAGCTTCGTGGCTCATATTATCTTATGGGCGCCGAGCTTGGCAGATTCGGAAGATCCTATATGGGATATTCCGGAGGATGCGATTTCGGAACACGCCCCATCGACTATCATATCAAGGGCTTTGAGGCTCTCGGTAGCGAGGTCGTCTCCACCGAAAGATACATAGAGATCAATGCACCTCTCGGTGTGAGAGGCGCGCCTATCTATTTTGACGGTATCTCTGTGGGCGCAACGATCAACGTTATGCTTGCGGCAGTTCTTGCAAAGGGTGTCACCACCATTGATAACGCAGCAAAAGAGCCCCACGTTGTCGACGTTGCAAACTTCCTTAACACCTGCGGCGCAAGAATAACGGGCGCCGGTACGGACATGATAAAGGTGCGCGGAGTTGAAAAGCTTCATGGCTCCTCATACGCCATCATTCCAGATATGATCGAGGCGGGAACGTTTATGATCGCTGCGGCTGCTACCGGCGGTACGATGAAGATCGACAACGTTATCCCCAAGCACCTTGAGTCCATCGCTGCTAAGCTTGAAGAGGTTGGCGCTGAGGTCACCATGCTCGACGATTCCGTTATCGTCAAGGGTGCTTCCGAATACAAGAAGACCTATATCAAGACGATGCCTTATCCCGGTTTCCCCACGGATCTTCATCCCCAGATCGTGCCGCTCCTTGCTATTGCAAAGGGCACAAGCACCGTGAAGGAAACTATCTGGCCCAACAGATTCCGCTACGTTGAAGAGCTTAAGCTCATGGGAGCTGATATAACCGTGAATGCAAACACCGCCGTGATCGAAGGTGTTGAATCACTCTCTCCCGCTGAGGTCAAGGCCGTGGACCTGAGAGCAGGCTTTGCTGTTCTTATCGCAGCGCTTATGACCGAAGGCGAAACCAAGATCTCCGGAGTTCAGTATATCGAACGCGGATATGAAGAGCTTATCCCCAAGCTTTCGAGCCTGGGTGCGAACATCAAAAAAATAACGGTGTCTGAGGACGCCGATATTGTAAAGGCTTAAATCAACCCCTAAAAGGAGAATAATAAAATGAAGGTTACAAAAGATACTATCATCACCGACGTTCTTGAACTCGACATCAATACCGCAAATTTTTTCTTTGAGATCGGCATGCACTGCCTCGGTTGCCCTGCTGCAAAGGGTGAGACCATTGCCCAGGCTTGCGCTGTTCACGCCACCGATCCCGAAGAGCTCGTAAAGAAGATCAACGAGTATCTGGATTCCAAGAAATAAAAAGTAGGGGAACGGAACGTTCCCCTATTTTGTATTGCTGAAAATGAACGGTAAAGAAAAAGATATCATACTGAGCAAAAGGCTTTCTGCAGCGGCATCCTTTGTGCGCCATGGAGCAGTCCTTGCGGACATCGGCACGGATCATGGCTATTTGCCCGTGTATTTGGTGAAAAACGGTCTCTGCAGGCGCGCCATAGCGGCAGACATCAATCCTATGCCCCTCGGAAGAGCTGTTGAAAACGTGGCGCTTTACGGCCTTGAGGACCGCATCGAATGCGTTTTGACATCGGGTTTTGACGGGCTTGACGGCAAAGGAATTACCGATGGCGCGGTGTGCGGCATGGGCGGCGAGCTTATCGCGGAAATTATCGGCGCGGCAGAGCATATGAAGCGGCAGGGCGTGCGTCTCATCCTTCAGCCGATGACGATGCACCACGTTACGCGCGATGCGCTCTATCTTGCGGGATTCGTGATAGCAAAAGAAATAATGCTGTTTGAGGACGGCAAATATTATACCGTTATTGCGGCAGACTATCAAGGGCAAACAAACGTGCCCGCGAAGCTCGATCTTTTGCTGGGTGAATGGGAAAAGATTGCTTTTGCCGACGAAAACGGAAAGGAAGCCGTGATCGGGCATCTTCTCGCAAAATATAAACGTATACGCGACGGTAAGGTCCTGGCATCACTCGACGTGACCGAGGAGACCGCCGTGATAAATGAGCTTGAACGCAGGAGGCACCTATGAGCGTGACGGTAAGAGAGCTTTACTCATATCTGAATGAGTATATTCCGCAGTCCCTTTCGGCAGAATGGGATAACGACGGATTGATGGTGGCGGCTGATGAAAACAGCCCGGTGAAAAAAATACTTTTCACACTTGACGTGACGGATGGCGCCATAAGCTATGCAATCGAAAACGGTTTTGACGTTATTATTTCCCATCACCCGTTGATATTCAAGCCGATCAAGAGCCTGGCGCCCGTTGACGCAACGTCAAAACGTGCGATAAAAGCTCTTCTTTCGGGTGTTGCCGTCATGTCATTTCACACACGCCTGGATGCACTGAAAGGCGGCGTGAACGACGTTCTGGCTGAGCTGCTGGAGATAGAGGGCGCAGTTCCTTTTGGCCCTGAAGGCGAAGAATTTGGCCGTGTGGGCGCTGTTGAGCCTATGGAGACAGATCTTTTTGCGTCGAAGGTCAAATCCGTTTTGGGCGCTGATGCTGTCGTAGTCACGGATTGCGGAAAAAAGGTGTCCAAGGTTGCCATGCTGGGCGGTGACGGAAAGGATTACGTTAATGCCGCCATCAAAGCAGGCGCCGATACCTACGTAACCGGCAGATGCGGCTATAACGTGGATGTTGATGCCCGCGACCTGGGTATCAACGTTATAGAGGCAGGTCATTATCACACGGAGGCACCGGTGCTGAAGCGGTTGAGTGAGATCATCGGTAAACGCTTCGCGGGGATCCTGTTTGGTTATTATAATAGCTCACCTAATTACACGATATGAAAAAAGGTATGCCGTAAGGCATACCTTTTTTTATCTGTGATTATCAGCTTCCTTTTGTGCAAGCTCGTCGCACCGCTCGTTATAAGGGTGTCCTGCGTGCCCCTTGATCCATTCATAGGTGAGCTGATGGATCTCGGTCAATTCAAGAAGCCTTTCCCAAAGGTCGGGGTTGAGGGCAGGGGACTTGTCAGACTTTTTCCAGCCTCGGGACCGCCAGCTTTTAGCCCATCCAAGAGAAAGTCCGTCTATAACGTATTTGGAGTCGGATATGAGCTTAACGCAGCAGGGCTCCTTGAGAGCTTCGAGAGCTTTAATGACAGCCGTCATTTCCATGCGGTTGTTGGTGGTGTGAAACTCTCCTCCGTGAATGGTCTTTTCAAGCTTGCCGTATACGAGAATGGCGCACCAACCACCGGGGCCCGGGTTGACCTTACATGAGCCGTCGGTATATATAGTGACGTTTTTCAAGCTTACTTAACGGACTCCTGAACCTTTTCGCACCATTCAACGATGGCACGGCGTTCCTCGAGAGAAACCTTCTTATTGAAGAGAGTGCCGCCGTCTACAAAGTAAATATCGTTTTCAAGGGTCTTTGCGCCTGCAGCCTTGATGATGTCAATGAGCTGCTGCATGCCGGGAGTGAGGGTCTTGTCCTTGCTTTCAAAAACGAATGCAACGTTGGTGGTTCTTGCAGCGGTGAGCTCACCTGCGAAAAGACGAAGGCTGTCTTCGAGCTTAGCGCCTGCGGAAACTACGAGAACAACGAGACGTTCACGGTCGCAGGAATATGCAGGGGGGATAGCATCGGCTTTTGCTCTTGCATCGTCCTGAGCTTCGCCAAGTGCAACGGCATAGTTGATAACTTTCTTGTTGCTTGTGGAATATAAAACACGCATCTTCATAGGTAAGAGGCCTCCCAAAAATTATTATTAATTAATTATAACATATTAATCGCGAAATTCATATTGTATTTTGCAAAAAGTCATAAAAAATCGATAAAACTTTATCGGCCTTATCGTTCGTATGTGCGAAAACGGAAAATAAACTATAAGTATAAATAATAA
>JAZMZX010000029.1:0-19762 GCA_045586225.1 Eubacteriales bacterium | reverse complement strand
GACAGCGTGCCGTTCCCTTTCGGTCTTTTATCCATTCCTTGATCTCTGCGGAATCAAATATGCTTTCGCAATAAAAGCAGCCACATCTTTGCGGTGTTTCAAGGGCGTGGATATTATTGAAACAAAACTTATGGGCTTTTTCGAGTTCTTCATTTGTGTAGTTCATTTTTTTACCTCCTGATTTTGTTTTATATCGGCTTTTTCAGCACGTAAAGCTGATCGTAAAATTCAAGGGATATTACGCCGTCCGCAAAAACGGTCGCCTCCTCGTTATATTCTTCGTTGATTGCAATCCAATGGGCAATGTTTTCGGGATCTTCCATAGTGCAGTGAACGTCCTTTATGACGATCTCGAAGCCTGCATTTTTGATCTTATCGTCGTTAAGTCTGTATTTTTCCGCTTCCACCTGGAGGTTCATTCGCCTGATGATCTCATCCTCCGTCAGCTCGCGGGAGATATTATCGTGAGTTTTGTAATACGAGTGCAGAAGCTCGCGGGACCAAATCCATCGGGAATTGAATTCGCCGAAAATGAAATATCCGCCCTGCTTTAATATACGGTATACCTCTTGAAGCATTTTTTCGATGCACAGCTCCGTCAGCTCGTTGAGGGACGTAACACCGCTGTGAACGATTCTATTCTGGGACGCACCAGACAGAGGCAATACACCCGTTACAACATCCAGCGACTCATCCTTTAAGGGGATATCGATTTCGTCAAATGCCGCGATGCTCACGTTATTTTCCGGTAGCATTTCATTAATGAATGAACCCCAAAGCCCGATGTGAGGCTTGAGATCCGACGCGATGAGACAATGCGCCATGGGATTCAAATGCAGCACGTAAGGCGCCATTCCCATATTAGCGCTTCCGATATCGGCGTAAGCAATATCGCTTTCCGCGATATAACGGAGGATATCCGTTATCCTTTTGTCGGCGTTTTTGCCCTGCAGAAATCTTTGAAATCCCCAGCTCTTTTCCGAAAAATCAACCGACAAATCTCTATCGGTGAAAAAATTCGTAAACATACTTCTGCATCTGTCTATCCACTGCTGACGCAGCTCCTCTTCCGAAACGCCCTCTCTTTCTGCACGCTCCTTAAAGGATGCCTCATCAGGAAGCCACGGTATGTCATAGTAATAGATGCCGTTTCGGATCTCGGCCGGTTCCTTTTTAAAGATATTTTCAAATCTTACGTTCATAAATACTCCAGAATACTAATTCTTAATTCCGCACCATATAGCCACGTATCGGCTGTGTAACTAACCCGTTCACGCTGTTACGCAATATCAGAGCGTCTTTTTCGGGGATCCATTTCGTATATCATTTTTGCAAAATCGTACCCTCAGGAACAACGCTCGCAAGCTAAGCATTCATAAGGTCGTACATTTTACGCCAGACGCCATTGATGTGACCGGGCAGGCAGTGTTCTTCTCTTTCTGTTTCGTTGATATCTGTTACTTTGCTATCCGCGCTCACTTCAATCATTCTTCCTCCCAGCTTCTGTGAACAGCCACCCATATAGCGGCATTGGCAACAACAAGGATAATCATAAATATTATGAAGCTTACACATCCGTTTTCACGAACCAGCAAATATTTGACAGCTAAGTATGCTGCCACCGCAATAAGCTCGAACATAAATTCATTTAGCGGAATAAGCCCGAATATTGTTGAATTGGAATTAGCAACAGAATTCAAATTTTCAAGATACGGCTTTTTAAGATCATCTCTGCGTATACGGGCCTTAAATGCAACAAATGCAACGACCGCATAAGAAATAACATCATTTACTATATCGCCGACAGTGGGCACCAAAGACAATATTCCACCCAAAAAAAGGCTGACAATGAATCTGATTATAAAAATCAAAACAATATAAAGAACGCCAATACCAAATTTCATTATAATATTTTTAGGTATATTCATTTTGATCTCCATTATAGATATATAACACATTTAATTCTTTCATCGTATATATTTCTCGCCGGTTGACATATCCACAACGTGCATACCGCAAATATCGCTTCCGCGGCTTACAAACCCACCGTTTGATATGATAAACGCGTTACGTCCGATGAGCAGATATTCGCCGTTTTCGGCGGTGTTCAGCTTTTCGGTGCGAGGCTTCCCTAGATAGAGCTTTGCGAGACTGTTTATAATGCCGCTATCAACACGTTCAAGCTCAAGGATGTATTCTCTTAAAACAGAATTCACACGTGTTGACGTGATCATATCGCCGTCGATCTCATATTTCATCTGTCCGACGCCGCCAAGGATACCGATCTTATACTCGCAGTCTGCGGATCTGACGTTTAAAAAATATACGTTACGCATTCCCTTGAAGATCAGTCCGCAAGCACCCGATACGGTGGAAAATCCGCGCTTTTTCAGTTTACGGCAAAGGCGAGCACGAGATATGATGTGCCCGATCACGGGGCACACGAACAAAACGGCGACAGTTCCCACGTATAAGAGGAGTACCGACACCTCAGCGGGGATGAACATGGGCACGAATATCATTGCCGCAAAGGTGAGGGTGTAAACGATACCAGCACCGTAGGGCAGATCGGTCACATCGCTGATATTGATATGGTGAATATCGTCTCTTTTTATGCTGTATACGTAATTATACGGAAGCATTACGAAGAAGATATATGGCAAAACAGTCAGCGCGAAGGCAAGAACCAGATACCAGCCCACGTCATCGGGATAGATCCGCGACAGTATTACCACAGCGGTATAACATAAAACATACAGTAAAGATATCATAGTTTCCTCGCCTTTTTTGATATATCCAATCGTGCGATCGGATTTTCCATTCCTATGTGTTCATTGTATCACGCAATCAATTGATTGTCAAGCGCGTTTCAGCGAATTGTTCAATTTCCTTTTTCCCAATACTTTTGTATCTTATATCTCCTGAAAGCTACCACCGCGAATACTGATGCCACCAAAACTGCATATCCAAAAATGCTTCGAATCACCGGTATCCTAATAAAATTAGCTGCAGGAAAGAGATATATGAGCAGTGCAAAAACGTTGTTTGGTGTGCCAGTCGATACTGCAATGATAAAAGATACCTCAAAAACTACTGCAAGTACACCGTATACCATAAGGAAGGCTTTACCGTCCGCATGATAAAATTCCGTAACCGCTTCTTTTATATCAAATCCTCCGCCGGTTATTCCGATACCGCTGCTGTTTATATGACGGCGCGCGTAAACGAAGTGGAATACCAAAGCATAGATAACTATTATCGCATAGGAGAGATCCGTCCAGTTTCTGTCCTCCTCGCGCACGTCCATATATAGGATCATAATTATAAAATTATATAATAGCGTATAAAGGACGATAGAGGCGATAAGTGTCAGGACCGTCGTAAGTATAGCACGCTTATACGAGCCGTTTTTCTTCGTGTTTTCGGTATTATTCATCGTTTCTACCCTCTTATATTTTGTCTTTACGATTTCATTTTACACCGTGACACACTATAGTTCAATCAATTATAACGCAACCGAAAATCACGGTTTGCGTGATTCACCCTCTCACAACACTTGCTTGAATAGCTTTTTGATTTGTGCTATTATAAAAACAGAAAAAAGTATGAGGAGTGAAAGATGAAGATAATCCTTGCCGAAAATATTAAAAGGCTCAGGCGTGAACGCGGCATCACCCAGGGGCAGCTTGCGGATGCTATGTCTGTGACACCGCAGTCCGTCAGCCGATGGGAGAACTCTCTTTCTTACCCTGACGTTACCCAGCTACCTATACTTGCGCAGTTTTTCAACGTTACGTTGGACGAGCTTATGGGAAACGACGTTTCCCCGAAAAACAAGCTTATCGCCGAGCTTAACAAGGCAAACGAAAAATTAAGTGAGAATGATACATACCCGAACAGAAGGCGTGTTGCCGATATTCTCGAAAAGCTCGTGAATATTGACCCTCAGCAGTACTGTACGTCTTATTTTGTAAACGTATCACATCTTCACGATCATGCTCGTCTGCAATCGGCGCGTAAGCTTTGCCGACGCATCCTTGATTCTTTACCCGTTGAAAAAAGAACGTCAATATTGATCCCCATTCTTTCAGTTGAAGACGAGGAGCACCGATATCTCTGGCGCGATTATGCCACCAACGATACTGATATGGCTACCTGGGACGATATGCTTTTGTGCGTGTATCGCGTTAAGCACTCCGACGAATGGGAAAAACAGCGTCAGCGAAATATCTACACAAGTGTGTTGAAGGCTCTTTACCTGCACGCAAATGACGTCCCGTCACTTGCCGATCGTAAATTCCGCAAAGGGATCACCTACTATCCCTTTTCCTCCGTCGATACTCTTAAAAGCGCTGTTGAGCTTTTGAACGTTTATTCAAAGAGAGCCGATGATATTTTTCTGCAGGAACGTATATTCGTTGAATTTCACTATGCCATTTCCCTTTTCGGTGAGGAAAAATTCGACGAAGGCTTCGCCATGCTCGAACGCGTAAAGTCACACGTTCGTATGCTTGCTGAGGTATCACACGGCACAGCGGTCGCAGGCTCCGTGCCCGCGCTCTCGCTGGTCAAAGAAGAAATGACGCCTGTGCGCCTTGCAAATGCTATAACAGAAATTGAGTCGTGTGAGCCGCGCTTTGAATTTGACAGAGTTCGCGAGGATGAACGGTTCATAAAATTTTACCGTTTCGTTTCGATGTTTGGCTTCGGCGGTCCGAAAATGAGCTTTATCGTTTCCCCCGACGGTCTTGAGAGCAGGATCGATATGAAGGAATTCATCCCTATGCTTGAGCTTGCTCACGATATGATCGAGTCGAATCAGAAAAATCAGTATTCCCAGGTCGTGGTACTTCTCGATGAATTCGGTGAGCTTCATTCATATTACGATCCCGACGTATGCTGTGACGACGATCATGGGGCGGAAGAGGAGTTTATGGAAAAACTCCGGAAGAGCGGCGCGCCAAGGATCCGCAGGATCGTTTCTCTATGGTCAAACGGGTCTGTGGATATGCCATCCTACAGACTCCGCGAAAAGCTATATAATCAGAACGGGCAAAACGGACAGGCTGAAATGCTTTTGAACGGGCGTCATTATTTCGTTTCAAGACCTATGATAACAACGCTTTCCTCAAATACGCTTAACGAAAAAAAGGAAAATGCCGTGTTAACGTTATCTGAATTCAAGGACGCCCTTGACGGGGGTCTCGGAAGATGCGTTACCGCCGTTAAGAATAATCCCGAGAATTACCGTCATATCGTTTTATGGGCGTGCCGTAATAATCCTGTTTTCGACACGCAATGTGAAGGGACCCGTGCTTATTTCGTGGCTTCACTCATCAAAATTTACAAGGACAGAAATTATTTTCTCGGAATCATTGCCGAATCCCTTCTCAAGGCTACGGAGATCTGGGATATTTGTTATTTTTGCGAGCTTCTGTCCTATTTCAAAGACGAGCTCCACGGAGAGCCCGCCCTTGCTATTTGGCATAAATACGAGGAGCTTTGGCAAAATCTTTATAACACCAATGAAAGGCCCGACGGCATATTCGCAGCACTCGACGATCTTAATCTTTATATTGAATACGTCGCTCTTGATTACGAGGACTACCGCAAGATCGCTTACGATATCGGAAGGCTATACCTTAAGCATCCGTACCTTCGCACAGACAGCTTTGACTATATGCTCCGCCGCGATTACATAGAAAAGCTTGAAAACGAGGCGGATAAATGTCCTGAGATAGAGGCGTTTCTCAAATATCACGTCTGGCAGCCTTACAGCAGGTACGTTCAACCCAAGACCGATATCAAGGAGCTTTCGGGGATCCCTCTTTCAAGAAGGCTTCAGAACGAGCCTCCGGAAGTAGTTGAGGAGTACGCCCGAAAATATCTTGACGCAAAGACTGCGGAGGAAAAGATAACAGCTCTGAAGGCATTCTTGATCTGTCCTTTTCCTGCAACCTTTTCACCTGCACCGATAATAGAAGATGCAGAATCAAACGATCAGGAGCTTGCAGAGATTGCCCAGCGTGTACTTAAGAAGATTCGCCATCCCGAGGTACGTGAATTTGCCGAAAGGATGATGAAGACCGACCCCGACGAGGCTTTTTCTTATCTTGCAAAAAACTATATGAACGGTGACGGAGATTATTTTTCGAAATTTCTTTCTCGCCTGTCCATAGACCGCGAAGACACGTCGGGTTGGCATGAATCTCACCATAAAGTGATCGAAATGTTTGAAACTGCGGAGGATAGCGATATCCCCCCCACCATTCTTTTGACTTTTATATACGAAACGACGCGCTGCTCCTGCTGCCGTCTGCGGGTAGTCCAGCTAATGGATGAATACGGTGTATTGACTAAAGAGACCGTTGAAGAGTGTCTATATGACAGCAACTCCGACGTTCGCGCTTTCGCAAAAGAAAAGCTGCCGACTTTTTGAAGCTAATAAAAGATCCCCGCCGGATGGCGGGGATCTTTTTCATTATCACTTATAAAGTGGGCCGTAGTTGGCGCAGGCGCGGTAGTCTGCGCCTTCCTTATCCATGCCGAATGCATTCCATGCGGCAGGACGGAAGATATCAGACTCGGGCACGTTATGCATACATACGGGAATACGAAGCATGGAGCAAAGGGTGATAAGATCTGCTCCGATATGTCCGTATGAGATGGCGCCGTGGTTTGCGCCCCAGTTGTTCATAACGTCGTATGCGGACTTGAATGCACCCTCTCCCGTAACGCGGGGAACGAACCAGGTGCACGGCCAGGTATAGTCTGTGCGCTTCCAGAGAGCATCGGAAACGTCCTCGGGAAGTGCCAGAGTCCAGCCCTCTGCGATCTGAAGTGCCGGTCCGAGGCCGTCGATAAGATTGAGTCTTATCATGGTGACGGGCATTTCATACTTTGTTTCAAAGCGGGAGGAATATCCGCCGCCGCGGAAATAGCCCAGGTCGGCGTAGTTCCAGGTGGTGTTCTCCATAATGGACTTTATATCGTCCTCGGTAACGTTATACCATTCCTTCATAAGATGCTCGCCCGCCTCGTTCACGGCTTCGCCGTTTGCGTCGAGACAGCAGGCACCTGAATTGATAAGGTGGATGAAGCCGTCTGCTTCAAGAGCCTTGCCCTCAAGGTCGTATCCGGTCACGCGCTTCACTGCGTCTGCACTCCAGTACGTTCTCACGTCTGCGAACATCTGGGGACGGTTGGTGAGCAGCTTCATAAAGAGCATTCCGATGCCGTTGAGAACGTCGTTTTCCGTTGCAAGGACGTAGGGCTCGCGGGCGCCGTTCCAGTCAAAGGACGTATTGAGAAGAGCCTCGGGGAAATCGCAGTTGGGATAAAAGTCCGTCCACTGGCGCTGACCCTGGAAGCCTGCGGCAATGGCGTTGTGTCCCACCATTTCCTCTTCTCTGCCGAGAGGGAGCTTATCGTTGCCGTTCATGAGGTCCTTGATGATGACCATCATTTTAACGACGAATTCCCAGTCCTCATCCTTACGCTCGCGGGTCTTACGCATGCTGTCGGGGTTCTTGTCGAAGCCCTCGATACAGTTTTCACGGGTCCATTTAAGCGCCTTTTCGAATTCCTCGGGATCGTAAATATTTTCGCTCATACGGCGGATGATCTCAACCTCGTCCACGGATTCAACGCGCATACCGAGATATTTTTCGATGAAGGAGGGATCGATTATGGAGCCTCCGATGCCCATACAGATGGAGCCGATCTGCAGATAAGATTTACCTCTCATGGTTGCAACGGCAACGGCTGCGCGGCCGAAGCGAAGGAGCTTTTCCTTCACGTCCTCGGGGATAGTCATATCGTCTGCTTCCTGCACGTCGTGGCCATAGATGCCGAAGGCGGGGAGCCCCTTCTGTGCGTGGGTGGCAAGCACAGATGCAAGATAAACGGCACCGGGGCGCTCTGTTCCGTTGAAGCCCCAAACAGCCTTGATGGTGTTCTTATCCATATCCATGGTTTCAGCGCCGTAGCACCAGCAGGGGGTAACGGTGAGCGTGATGTCGACGCCCTCGCGGCGGAATTTATCGGCGCAGGCAGCGGATTCGGCAACTCTGCCGATGGTGGTGTCGGCGATGACGACCTTCACAGGCTCTCCGTTTGAATACTTAAGATTCGTGCGGAAAAGCTCTGCTGCGTTTTTCGCCATGTTCATTGTCTGCTCTTCAAGAGATTCTCGGACCTTCAGCTCTCCGCGGCGGCCGTCGATTGTGGGGCGGATACCGATCACGGGATACTGTCCTATAAGCCTGTTCTTTGCCATATTAGCTCTCCTTAACTATTGATTTCTGATTTTATTATAACAATTATTTGGCAGCTACCCACCGCGACTATTACATTTATTTTTTGATTTTTATTTTTATTTTTCGCATTGGCGCGCACGGAGGCGGTATATTATCCTCCTCCACCGCTTATAATTAAACAAAAAAGAGGCAGGTCATATACATGAAACGGTCGGTATCTCTTTGGCAGCTCTGGGGCTTCGCTTTTACTTCCATTTGCGGCACGCTTTTGCATTATCTTTATGAATGGACGGGCAAAAGCCCCGCGGCGGCTCCGGTTTCGGGGGTAAACGAATCAACGTGGGAGCACATGAAGCTCCTCTTCTTCCCTATGCTCGCTTACGCAATATTCCAAAGCTTCTTCTTCCGCGACATTCCCGAATACCCTTGCATCAAGCTGCGCGGCACGCTTCTCGGTATATGTCTTATACCCGTGATATTTTACACTGCAAACGGTGCCATCGGCAAAACGCCAGATTGGGTGAACATACTGATATTTTTCGTTTCCGCGGCGATGGCGTATTATTACGAAACGAAGCTCTTCAAAAGCGGGCGGCGGGACTGCAGGCACCCTTTGCTTTCTGTTGCGGCCTTGACCGCCATCGCTATCCTTTTCGCCGTTTTCACGTTTATCACCCCTGAGATCGGACTTTTCAGGGATCCTCTCACGGGCACCTATGGAATATGACTTACTTGAGCACCTGTCTTATAATGAAAAGCTGAAGTGACGGCGGCAGCACGTTCAGCATGAGAAGGAGCGGATTGCGGTTGATTGAATATGCAAAGCGGGGAGATCTTTTTTCTATGATGTCCGCCGCCTTTTCCGCTATCCTCGCCCCGGGAATATTGCGCGCTTCAACGCGGTCGACGATTCTTTTGAAGCGGTTTGCATTGCAGCTGTAAAGCTTAGTTTTGACTGTGAATCTGTCGAGGGCGGAGGTCGATGCCCCCAGCATATCGGTGGCGACGGCTCCTGCTCTCAAAACGGACACGTGGATGCCCAGAAGCTGAAGCTCCATTCGAAGAGAGAATGCGTATTTGTCGAGGGCGCTCTTCGTCACAGCGTAGATCCCCGTAAACGGCAAGGGATCGAGAGGCGCCAGCTCACTTGTGGTTATAAGTATTCTGCTTCCCTTATGCAAAAGAGGTAAAAAGGCTTTATTAACGTAATACGCGCCGAAAAAGTTCACCTTCACGATGCGGGAAAAGCGGTCCTCGTCCATTTCAACGAGAGAATCAAGATCGTATATACCGGCAAAATGAATGATGGCATAGAGGGAATCCGTGTATGATGAAACCTTTTCGTATGCCCTTTTCACCGATTCGGTGCTCGTTACGTCAAGGGTGACGGGGATGATATTCTCACACACGGCTTCGGGCTCTTTAATGTCTGCGGCAAACACGCCGTAGCCGATGGAGACGAGCCTTTTAACCGTTTCCCTGCCCATGCCGCCTTCGGCGCCTGTGACCAAAACGTACTTCATTTATGTATTCCTTTCGGTTTTCTCAATTATCTTAAAGCAAAACGGGAACGAAGCCCGAAACCGACAGCTCATCCTCGCTGACGTTGCAGTTAACTGCAAATATCTTCACGCCCTTTGCGGCAGCCGTGCTCAGCGCCCGGGCAAACTCAGGGTGCATTTCGCGATTTGGCGTAAAATAGCGGCAGGTCTTCATTTGTATCACGAAAAAGACGTATGCGCCGCAGCCGTTTTCAAGAGCATCGCAAAGCTCGTAAAGATGCTTCACGCCTCTTTCCGTGGGTGCGTCGGGAAACAAAAGCACGCCGTCACGCTCAAGGGTCACCCCCTTGACCTCGGCATATGCCTCCCAACCGTCGGCGGCTAAGAAAAAATCGAAGCGGGAGCTTTTGTATTTGCTTTCGGGCTTTACCGTTTTCAAATCCCCGAAAAGCCCGCTTTCGCGGAGCCACTCGCCGATAAGCTGATTCGGCGCCTGACTGTCGATATTTATGAGCTCCTCGCCCTTATAAACTGCAATAAGATCGTATTTTGTCTTTCGCTTTTCGCTATCCGAGGCTGCCAGCACCACAGTGACACCGGGAATGAGCAGCTCGCGGCACCTGCCCGTGTTTTTAACGTGCACCGTTTCTATGACACCGTCTATATCGACAGTGGCGATAAATCTGTTCGGCCTTGATATGAACACAGCCCTTCTTACGTTTTTATATTTCATCGTATCTCCGGCAATTATAATATTTCACCAATATTATCTCACACCCCGGCAAAACTTTCAACAGAGGAGCCGCAAAGAAGCAAAAAAAGAGCGTGATCATTCACGCTCTTTTTTCTGTCTTTTAAGTCTTTTGAGGCAAAGTCCCGTTCTTGCGGGGATGAATATCTGAAGCTTATATTCACCGTTAAGGTCGCGCCTTGCAGTGTACACATATTCCTTTGATATCCTTTCCCAGCCGCCGAAGCGCTCCTCGTCGGTGGACATGATCACCTGATACTTGCCCGATTTCGGCACCGTGAGCCAATAGCTTTCCTGTGCTCTGTCGGGGCTGAAGTTCAGGGCGTACACAACGTCGCCGCGCTCGTAATTGAGTATCTGGCAGCCGCTGTCTATAAAGAGGCTGACAGGCTTATCCTTGAGAACGTTATACTCATTCAGATGGCTTATCATCGCCTTATCGAATTCAAGGAGAAATTTATACTTCAGCATAGGATCGTCGGCAAGGTGCCACTGACGGCGGCAATAGAAATAGCTCCAGCCGTTGCCCTCGCGGGGGAAATCGATCCATTCGGGATGGCCGAATTCATTGCCCATGAAATTCAGATAGCCCTCGCCGCCAAGCGTCATGGTGACCATTCTGATCATTTTGTGAAGTGCGATACCGCGGTCTACCACAAGGTCATCGATACCGATGCCCATGCCCGTGTACATATTCTTATCGCAAAGGCGGAACATCACCGTTTTATCGCCCACGAGCGCCTGGTCGTGGGATTCAACGTAGCCTATGTATTTTTCGCCGGGTCTTCTGCCCGTGAGCTCGCCCCAGATACGCCACATATCCCAGGATTCGTCGGGTGTGTCCTTCAGAAGCTTGATCCAGAGGTCGGGCTCGCCCATTGCAAGCCTATAGTCAAAGCCAACACCGCCGTGCTTTATGGGAAGGCACATTCCGGGAAGCGCCGACATATCCTCTGCCACGGTGATGGCATTGGGATTCACCTGACGGATAAGCTCGTTTGCAAGCTGAAGATAAGTGACAGCCTCCGTATCCGTATTCAGGGAGAAATACTTTTCGTAGCCCGTGAAGGAGGTCCCGAGACCGTGGTCGTGGTATATCATCGAGGTGACACCGTCGAAGCGGAAGCCGTCGAAGCGGTATTCGGTGAGCCAGAATTTAAGATTTGAAAGGAGGAAATGGATGACCTCATTCTTTTCGTAATTGAAAAGCTTTGTGCCCCATGCGGGATGGTCGCCGCGCTTGCCCTCGTGGAAGAACTGATACGCGGTGCCGTCGAATTCGTTGATTCCGTCCAGTGTGTTTTTGACGGCGTGGGAATGAACAACATCCAGAAGCACCGCAATGCCCATTCCGTGTGCGGCGTCGATAAGCTCCTTAAGCTCTCTCGGGGTGCCGAATCTGGACGATGCGGCAAAGAATGAGGACACCTGATAGCCGAAGGAGCCGTAATATGGGTGCTCCATGATGGCCATTATCTGAATCGTGTTATATCCGAGGTCCTTTATTCTCGGCAGGATATTTTCGCGGAATTCCGTATACGTGCCGAGGCCTTCCTTATCCTGAGCCATGCCGATATGGCATTCGTAGATGAGTATTCCGTCCTTTTTGGGTACAAACTCATCGTTTACCCAGGCGTAGGGCTCCTCATCCACGATAACGCCGCTCCACAGCGCCGTTTCGGGATTTTGCTCAACGCGGCGGATATAAAGGGGAATGCGCTCAAGAAGCCGTCCGTTATGGCGCACGATGGTCTTCACTCTGCATCCGTTATAAAGTGCGTCGGTGCCGGGGAGAAAGATCTCGAAAACGCCGTTTCCGATGCTCGTGAGCTTAAGGTCCAGCCAGCGCCAGTCCACCATATCGCCCGTAAGATACACTTCCTCGGCGGCAGGCGCCCATTCGCGGTAATACCAGCCCTCGTTTGTTTTATGGAAGCCGAAATATTCGTGGGCATTCGCAAAATCGGAAAGGCTCTGCCCTTTTTTCAGAAGCTCCTTTTTCTTGCGCTTATAATTTTCCATACGGAGCCTGATATCTGATTCGTAAGGTAAAAGTTGAGGGTCATATTCAAAAATTTTATATTGCATATGAAAGCCGTTCCTTTCTGTCACCGTTAAAACGAATATTCCGTTTTCGATAATATTTTATCAAAATACAAGCGAAAGCGCAAGGGCGCTCCGCTATTTTCTTTCACTTCCCCCGTAAAATACGGTATATTTAATATAATAATTTTCTCAAGAATAATTGACAAAATCCGCAGTCTGATTCATAATAATATCAAAGGACGTTTACATAAGGAGTAACTATGAATTTTCTCGAAGAACGTATACTGAAGGACGGCGTGATCAAGGAAGGCAACGTGCTCAAGGTTGACAGCTTCCTGAATCACCAGATGGATATTTCCCTTATCGATAAGATCGGAGAGGCATTCTACGAGCGCTTCCGTGATAAGCCCATCACCAAGGTGCTCACGATAGAATCCTCCGGCATTGCCATCGCTTACCCCGTTGCAAGATGCTTCGGCGTGCCCATGGTATTTGCAAAGAAATCCCAGAGCATAAATATCGACGGCTCCATGTACATAGCAGAGGTGGAATCCTTCACGCATAAAAGGATCAATCAGGTCATCGTTTCAAATAAGTTTCTGAACGCGGATGATCACGTTCTCATCATCGACGACTTCCTTGCAAACGGATGCGCCCTTCAGGGTCTTATCTCCATCGTTAAGGAAGCGGGTGCCACCGTTGAGGGCATCGGCATCGCCATCGAAAAGGGCTTCCAGATTGGCGGCAACGTTATCCGCAATCTGGGATACGACCTTTATTCCCTTGCGATCGTTGACAAAATGGATCCCGAAACGAATTCCGTTACCTTCCGTCAGCAGTGATCATGAAAAAAGCGGCATCTCAGGATGCCGCTTTGTTTTTTGCTGTCGGAAAATACCCTCCCCGAAAATCCGACAGGAGCAAAAAAGCATCATCCCGAGATGATGCTTTTTTGCTATTTTTTTCTGCTGCAATTGCCGCCGCACTCTCTTGCGTATGGGCAGCCAACACACTTATCCCCGCGCTTTTTGGATTTGTAAAGGTAATATACTATCCCTGCCGTGATGGCGAGAAGTATAACGACGATAACGGTGTTTTCCATAATTATTTAGCGGCAAGCTCCGCCTTGATTTTTTTATTCGTGTTATTGATAAGTGCGATAACTACTGCAGCGATAAGAAGCACTGTCACGAGCCCTGCAATTGCGGGAACGATAGCGATGGATGCTGCGTCTACGATGAGAGTTCCCACGGTATATACGATATATCCAACGGTGTATCCAACGCCGAGCTGGAGTCCGATTCCGCCCCAGAGCCACTTAGCGCTCTTCATTTCAGCGTTCATAGCGCCGATCGCAGCGAAGCAAGGAGGAGAATAGAGGTTGAACATAAGATATGCAAGAGCTGCTACTTTGGTGATAGCCATGATGCCTGCAACCTCAACGCCTGCGCCTTCCAAAAGTGCAAGCTCTTCGGTGTCGATGAGGTTTTCAAGTCCGACGAAGCAAACAGCGAGAGTACCTACAACGTTTTCCTTAGCGATGAAGCCGGTGATAGCGGCAGCTGCAAGCTCCCAGGAAAGGACGCCCACGATAGGCATAAGAACGTATGCAAAGGGAGCGCCGATGGATGCGAGAATGGAGGCATCCGCAGTTTCCGCAACCTTGAAGCTCCAGGTGAAGGTCTGCATAAGCTGAACTGCCATATTGCAAAGGAGGATGATGGTTGCTGCCTTTACGATGTATGCCCAGCCGCGGCTGCACATGGATTTGAATGCGCCCCAAAGGGAGGGTGCCTTGTATTCGGGAAGCTCAATGATGAAATAAGACTTTTTCGCCTTGAAGCCCGTGATCTTATTGATAAGAAGTGCGGAAAGGAATATGAGCACGATGCCCGTGAAGTACATAACGAAGCTTACCCAGCCTGCGTTATCGAAGAATGCGCCTGCGAAAAGGGAGATAACGGGTATCTTTGCGCCGCAAGGCATAAAGGGTGTGATCATTGCGGTGGCTCTGCGCTCACGCTCGTTGCGGATGGTACGGGACGCCATAATGCCGGGAACGGCACAGCCGATACCGATAACGAAAGGAATAACGGATTTACCGGAAAGACCTACTCTTTTGAAGATGGGGTCAAGCACAACGGCAACACGGGACATGTATCCGCAGTCCTCGAGAAGAGCGAGCAGGAAGTACATGACCATAACGAGAGGCAAAAATCCAACGACTGCAACGACGCCGCCGATAACACCGTCGACGAGAATTGCGGTGAGAAGAGGGCTTGCGTCTGCAAGGAGCTCGCCTACCCATCCCTGGAAGCTTTCAAGCAAGGTTACAAGACCGGGGATAGAGGTGCCGTTTTCGAATTCGTAGCCTTCTGCGATCCAGGCGCCCAGCGTGGACTGAGATATGTAGAACACGAGGAACATTACAACGGCAAAGATAGGAATACCGAGCCACTTATTTGTGAGAACGGCGTCGATCTTATCGCCAACGTTTTTGTCCTTTGTGAGCACTTTACGTGTCTCTACCTCTTTTACGATGGCGTTGACGAAGGCAAAACGCTTGCGGTCTGCCGCTTCTACGGATTTTTTATCGGTGAGATCAACATTTTCATCGGTATAAGGTGCCTTCTGCTCTGTTCCGACAGCAGCAACAGCAGCCTCCACAACAGCGGTGAGTCCGTCTGCAGAGGTGGAAACAGTCTCAACTACCTTACAGCCGAGCTTACGGCTAAGCTCTTCTACGTTGATCTTATTTTCTTTCTTTCTGTTAACGTCGCTCTTATTAAGGGCAACCACAACGGGAATACCAAGCTCAAGAAGCTGAGTTGTGAAGAAAAGGCTGCGGGAAAGATTTGTAGCATCGACGATATTAATGATAACGTCGGGGTTTTCCTGTTTCACGTAGGAGCTTGTGATGCTTTCCTCGCTGGTGAAGGGTGACATGGAGTATGCGCCGGGAAGGTCGACTGCGATAAGCTTTTCTGTTCCCTTGGAGTATACTTTTTTGATGGGATGCTCTTTTTTGTCTACGGTAACACCTGCCCAGTTGCCGACCTTCTCATTACGGCCGGTGAGAGCATTGAACATCGTTGTCTTACCTGAATTGGGGTTGCCTGTTAAAGCAATTCTCATAAGGTGGGTCCTCCTTTGAATCAATAACTTTTGATTCCCTCTCTAAATAAAGTTATCAACGGAGTTAGCGTTAGCTAACTCAATGGGGTTAAAAAAACAATCAGATTTGATTGTTTTTTTATATTATAATGGCCTCTGCCAGCGCATTATCGATATTATATCTTCCGTCTTTTATGGAAACAACGCAGCTTTTCTTGAGATGAGACACCACTGTGATGGCTTCACCGCTATAGCAACCAAGGGAGAAAAGGAATGCGTCGAGCTCTTCGTCTTCGGTTTCTATGGCTTTTATGATATATTCTTTTCCTGTTTCTGCATCTTTAAGATTCATTATCATCACCACCGAAACATACGGATTATTCGATTAGCACATGCTAACCCGATGCTCAAAAAAATGAGTTAGCCTTGTCTAACCTCTGTTATTATATTGTGAAAAATATCACTTGTCAACACTTTTCGTGAAAAAATTTTCATTTTTTTCGGTTGTAAAAGGTAACTTTCGGGGATTCACTTTGTCGTTGTATTTTCCTTACTTATAAGTTATAATTGTTTTAGAAACGATTTTATGACAAAGAGGAAGACCGTGTATTCTAAGGTTTACGTTGAAATTACTAACGTGTGCAACAAAAGCTGTTCATTCTGCCCCGGCACCTCCCGCCCTCCGCGGAGGCTGACGAAGGAGGAATTTTCCCTTATCACACAAAAGCTTCGGGGTGTTACCGAATATTTATATTATCATCTTATGGGCGAGCCGCTGACGCACCCTGAGCTTCCCGATTTCATCTGCGCTGCGGGGGAAATGGGCTATAAGTCCATTATCACCACAAACGGTTCCCTTCTGAAAAAGCGGGGGGATGAGCTCATCGGCGCGGGAGTTTACAAGGTGAACGTTTCCGTGCACAGCTTCGAGGACGGAAGCAACGAGGAATATCTCTCTTACATAAACGACTGCCTTGATTTTGCCGATAAGGCAAGCGAGGCCGGTGTCATAGTTATTTTACGTCTCTGGAACAGGGGATATGACGAGGGGCGCAACATCAACACACGCGACCATATAATGTCCCGCTTCGGAGGCGAATGGAGCGAATCGGCCAGAGGCTGCCGCATCCGTCCCCGTCTGCATCTCGAATACGGCGACAGATTCGACTGGCCCGACATGAAAGCCCCCCTTCTTGGAGACAAGGTATTCTGCTACGGGCTGAAGGATCAGCTTGCGGTCCTTTCCGACGGAAGAGTCGTTCCCTGCTGTCTTGACCGCGAGGGTGCCATCACTCTCGGCAACATTTTTGAGGATGATATCTCCGATATACTTTCCTCTCCGAGGGCAGCCGCAATGCGCGAGGGCTTCACACGGCGCTTTGCCACCGAGGAGCTTTGCCGCCGCTGCGGCTATGCAAGAAGATTCGGATAAAATAAAAAGGAGCAAACGATATGAGAAAACTGTGGTATCAGAAGCCCGCTTCAAACTGGAACGAGGCTTTGCCTCTGGGTAACGGAACTATGGGAGCCATGTGCTTCGGCGGAACCGTTGTGGACCGCTTTCAGCTGAACGACGACAGTGTGTGGTCGGGCGGTCCTATGGACCGCGTTAACCCAGATGCATACGAGGGCATCGTCCGTGCGCGGAGGCTTATCGAGGAAGGCCGCATACGTGAGGCTGAAGAAACGGCCGTTGAAATGATCGCCGCGATCCCGGAGGGACAGAGGGCATACGAGCCCCTTTGCGAGCTCATCGTTAACCTGCGTGACCCACGAAGCGGCCAGTATTCATCGCCGTTTTTTCTTCGCGACCTTAGCGGCGCCCGAATGAGCCACCACGAGCCCGAGGGCTTTATCAGCGGCTACGAGCGCTCGCTGACACTTGACACGGGCTGTCACAGAGTCGATTTTGACATGAACGGCACGCATCACAGCCGCGAAGCCTTCATATCGTATCCCGCAGGGGTGCTGGCAATATCCCTTACCGGAGGCGATGCCAGAATCATGCTTCGCCGTGCAGGCCGTGTGTCTGCTCACAGAGCTGTGGACGAAAGAACGGTCGCCATTGAAGGCTCCACCGGCAACGGCGGTATTTCATACTGCTGTGTTCTGAGAGCAATTGGCCACGGCGTGCGCCGTGTGGGCGATATGCTCCACGTGAGCGGTCCCGCTATCCTTGTCGCCACCTCTGCAACGGATTTCCGCTGCGGCGACGGATACTTTGAAGATGCCATGAACCGCATTGAGCGAGCCGAGGCTACAGGCTATGAGCGCTTGAAAGCAAAGCATATTGAGGATTTCACGCCATTTATGGAGCGCTGCCGCCTTGAGCTTCAAAGTGACGCTTCACTCACCTCCCTTCCCACCGACGAAAGGCTCAAAGGCGTGCAAAACGGAGGCTCCGACTACGGACTCATTAACGATATGTTCGCCTACGGACGGTATCTGTTGGTTTCTTCAAGCCGCCCCGGCAGCCTGCCTGCGAATCTTCAGGGCATCTGGAACGAAAGCTATCATCCCGCATGGGACAGCAAATACACTATCAACATAAACGCAGAAATGAACTACTGGCCTGCAGAGACCTGCGGCCTTTCGGAGACTCACGAGGCTCTTTTCGATCACATCCGCCGTATGGTGCCCCGCGGACGGGACGTTGCCAAGCGGATGTATCACGCACGGGGCTGGGTGGCGCACCACAACACCGACATCTGGGGCGACTGCGCGCCTCAGGATAACTATCCCCCCTCAACCTTCTGGCAGATGGGAGCCGCCTGGCTTTCCCTTCACATCTGGGAACATTATCTTTTCACGGGGAACGCGGAATTTCTGAGGGATAACTATTTCGTTATGAAGGAAGCGGCACTTTTCTTCCTCGACACGCTGAGCACCGATAAAAACGGCAAGATATGCGTGAGCCCCTCCATCTCGCCCGAAAACACCTACCGACTGCCAGACGGCACAAGAGGCTGCCTCTGCAGCGATGCCGCGATGGACCAGCAGATACTGTGGGAGCTCTTCGACGCGGTGATAAGCGCGGGCAAGCTGCTTTCCGACGACGTGACAGAATACGAGCAGATTTTCTGTAAGCTTTCGCCCGTTACGGTTTCCGCCGACGGACGCATTGCAGAATGGGTGGACCCCTCCAAGCAGGAGGTGGAGCCCGGACACAGGCACATTTCGCATCTTTTCGCGCTTTTCCCCGGAAAAGAGATCACGTCAAAGGATCCGCAGTTTATGGACGCGGCGCGGAATACGCTTCTTCGCCGCCTTGAAAACGGAGGCGGTCACACGGGCTGGAGCCGCGCGTGGATAATCCATTTCTGGGCACGGCTTCTGGACGGAAACGAAGCGGGCGAGCACGTCCGTCTCCTGCTTGCAAAATCAACGCTTCCCAATCTTTTCGACAATCACCCTCCCTTCCAGATCGACGGAAACTTCGGCCTCACGTCGGCGGTGGCTGAAATGCTCCTGCAGAGCCACGAGGGCGTTTTGCGCCCGGCACCTGCTCTCCCCGATTACTGGCCTGACGGAAGGATCTTCGGTCTTAAAGCACGAGGAGGCTACACTGTGGACGTTGAATGGAAAAACGGAGCTTTTCTTGGCGCCAGGGTCACTGCTGAGCGTGACGGTATCCTGAAGCTTTGGGACGGAAGAGATATCGCCCACAAAAAAGGCGACGTTATCGTGATCTGACCTAACCGGACATGTCTGAAGCTTTACTTGCCTTTGCAAAAAGATGGATCGCTGAAAGAGTTTAACGATCAAATAACGAACCCCGACAGACTTTTTCGATCTGTCGGGGTTAATTATTTGTTTACTGCGCAGAAAGGATCGCTGACTGCCGGAGGACATCGGTCCATCTGTAGGAAATCAGATTTCCTTATGAGAGCCGACACCATGCCTCTGCTTTTTCAAAAAATTAAAGCACCTCTATCTCTATGTCAGAGACAGAGGTGTTAGACAAAAGAGGTTTCTTTCGTGGCAAGTTGCAGCGATTTAGATATCCATCCTTTCGCAATGGCTTTAATACTTTCTCTTTAAAATAAAGAACGATACCCAAAACAGCACGAGCATCAAACATACGGCGCCAC
>JAZMZX010000028.1:0-12841 GCA_045586225.1 Eubacteriales bacterium | reverse complement strand
AAAAAAGTTTCTTCCCCCTCACCCCTATCTTCAAAAACTTATTATATAAGCGCTTAAAATTTTTGAAAGAGGAGCACGAGGGGAAAACTTTTTTAAAAAGTTTTCCCCTCGCATATTATTTATTCTATATTTTATCTTTCGCTGAAAAGCTTGATGTCCTCGTCGGGAAGTGCATAGCCGATGAAGCCGCGCTCCTCAAGGCGTGCAAGCTGCTTGCCAAGCTTGTTTGCGCGCTCTGCAATGGCAACGTCGTACTTTTCGCGGAGAGTGTTGGCATATGTGATCGCGCGTGCAACGTCACCCTTGTCATAAATAACGGCGATGCGCGCCTTCTCGCTGATAGCGGCGCCCTTTTCGCGGAGTATGCCGAAAATGCGCTCAAATCCGATGGAGAAGCCAACTGCGGGAGTGGGCGTGCCCGTGAACTTGCCGATGAGATTGTCGTAGCGACCGCCGCCGCCGATGGCACCGTGGAAGTCGCGGCTTTCAATCTCGAAAACGGTGCCGGTGTAGTAGCCCTGGCCACGTACGAGAGAAATGTCAAAGTCAACGGCATATGCACCGCCGGAGATGGCGTTCACAGATTCGATGATGTAGCGGATGCGGTCAGCAGCCTCGGTGGAGTCGGTGTAGCTTCCGATATCGTCGATGGAAACGGGGCATGCGTCGAGGAAGGCGGTGAAGCTTTCAATGGCGGAGGAGTCGAGCTCCTTGCCGCGAAGCTCTTCAATCACGTCGTCGCGGCCGATCTTGTCAAGCTTGTCGAAGGTGACGCAAACCGTGTCGAAATCCTCGGGCTTGAAGCCTGCGCGGGAAAGAACGCCGCGAAGGAGGGAACGGTCGTTGATCTTGATGCGGAAGCTGCCGATGCCAACGTTTTCAAGCGCCTTCGCCGTGGTGGTGATAAGCTCGATCTCGCAGTCAACGGAATCGGAGCCGATGATGTCGATGTCGCACTGATGGAACTCGCGGAGACGGCCCTTCTGGGGACGCTCGGCGCGGTACACACGGTCGATCTGGATCAGCTTTGCGGGGGTGGGGAGGCTTGCCTTGTTGGCGGAATAGTAGCGGCAGAGGGGAAGGGTGAGGTCATAACGCAGACCCATGTCGGAAAGCTCGTCAAGCTTGCCGGATTCGATGGCAGAGGTGAGCTTTTCGCCGCGCTTCATGATCTTGAATATAAGGTTAAGGTTGTCGCCGCCGTCGCTCTTGTCGAGGTTTTCCGCATCCTCGATAGCGGGGGTGATGATGTGCTCAAAGCCATGGTTCTTGTAGGTCTCAAGAATAATGGACTGAAGACGGTCGCGGAGGGCCGCATCCTTGGGCAGATAATCATTCGTGCCTTTAACGGGAGTGATCTTCATAAGTGGTGTTCCTTTCGGGGGATCAAAGTCTTGAAAGTGTGAAGCCGCCGTCTACGTTGATAACGCCGCCGGTGGTGTATGCGAAAAGACCGGATGCAAGGGCGTAAACGACCTTTGCAATGTCATCGGGCTTGCCCATGCGTGCGATGGGGAGCAGACCGCCCCTGATCTTTTCCTCGTAGACGTTTTTAACGCCTGCGGTCATATCGGTTTCAACAATACCCGGACGGATCTCATAGGATGCGATGCCGTGGGGAGCGAGTCTGTCGGCAAAGAGCTTCACCATCATGGAAAGCCCCGCCTTGGAGATGCAGTATTCGCCGCGGTTGATGCTGGAAGTTTCAGCGGATATGCTGGTGGTGGTGATTATCATGCGGGGGGTGTCCGTGGGGGCATCCTCCAGCATTTTCGAGGCAGCATACTGAGTGAGGAAGAAGGCACCGCGGAGGTTTATGCCGAGAACGCGGTCGAAGCTTTCCTCAGACATGGAAAGCAGGTCTGCACGAACACTGGGCGCAACGCCTGCGTTGTTCACAAGGACGTCCAGCCTGCCGTAGCGCTCATAGAAGGTGTCGATAATGCGGATCCTGTCTTCATGGCTTGAAATGTCGCCCTGAATGTAGGAGTTTGCCTCGCCGTAGCCCTTCAGCTCGGTGAGAAACTCGGAAACGGAGGCTTCGTCGCGTGTGCCTACGGCGGCAACGGTGAAGCCCTGAGATGCAAGATAGAGGGAGATGCCGCGACCGATGCCGCGGGCGCCGCCTGTTACGAGAACGTAAGAATTCGTCATATCTGCTGCCTTTCTTTTATCAGAACATATTGGGGAGTCCGCCGCAATTCTCAACGAAAATGGGGGTGTATACCTTGTCGCGGATGGGGCAGCCGGAGGTTGCGCAGCGACGCATGAGCTGAACACATTTTCCGCAGCCAAGGCATGTCTTCTTCTGATCGAAGCTGCCGTTTATCATATCCCTTGCAAAATCCGGATATGCAAACGCCATACGACCGAAGCCGATCATGTCGGCGGTGCCGTTTTCGAGAACGGCAGCGGCAACGTTTCCGCCAAGATGGCGGAGGTATGAATATCCCGTGCCGATAAGAGCAAGCGTGGGGATGGCGGCTTTTATCTCTGCCGCGGCGCTTATCATGCGCTCAACGCCTGCAAGAGGAGATTCGGGCGGCTCGTATCCGCCGGAATCGTAGGGACGGTTAACGTGAGGATTGTAGTAGGGGGTGCCCATGGAAAGGTTAAGCACAGACATTCCCGACGCGTGAAGCTCGGAAAGGAGCATTTTCGCTTCCGTAAGGTCCACGTTTCCGTTTTCATCGGTGCAGAAGCCGTAGGGGTAGGGAATACAGTCCGCAACGGACATTCTCGTGCCGATGAGGAAGCTGTCGCTTCCGTAAAGGGAGGCAGCGTCGCGCACGGTTTCGCGGAGAAGGCGCGTGCGGTTTTCGTATGAGCCGCCGTATCTGCCCTCGCGCGTGTAGGCGGAGAGCAGCTCAGACATCAGGTAGCGGTGGCAGGACTTGATGTCTACACCGTCGAAGCCCGCTTCCTTTGCAAGACGGGCAGCGGTGAGATATTTTTCGTGGAGCCCGTCCAGATAATCGTCGGTGACGACGGGAAGGTCGGGGTCCACCATCATTTTTTCGTTAAGAAGGGGATTGTGATAAGCGATAAGGGGTGCGGGGGTGTTCTCGGGCTTTGAGAATCTGCCGGAATGGGTCAGCTGACAGATGACGGGTGCGCCGTCGGAGAGGGTGTGGATACGCTCAACGATGCGCTTGTAGTCGTCAACGTTGTTTTCGTTGATCCAGAGCTGACGTTTGGAGGATCGACTTTCGGGGCAAACCGTGGTGGCTTCAAACCAGAAGAGGCCTGCACCGCCGGAAGCGAAGCGCTCGTAGCGGCGGAAGGTGAGCTCGCCGGGGGCGCCATTCTCTGTTCCGTCGAAGCCCTCCATGGGGTGAACGGCCAGGGAATTCTTCGTTTCGATGCCGCCGATCTTCACGGGGCGGGCAAGTGCGGAAACGTCGTCGGACACGGGAACGTTAAGACCGAGGGCGGAAATGCTTTCGCGGAGGTCATCGGTGGTTTTATACGTGAATTTGTACTTTTCCGACATGGGTGTATCCTTTCGCTTTTTATAATGATCATTTGTAGGCGCGCGAGTTCAGGCATGGCACAAGCTGACACCTCGCACCGCCAAGAACCTCGCAATTTTCGGACGCAGTTTGAGGTAATAATTTTCGAACGCAGTTCGAAAATTAAACGAAACTGACCGGAGTACGCGCGAGTTCAGGCATGGCACAAGCCGACACCCCGCACCGTCAAGAACCTCGCAATTTTCGGACGCAGTTTGAGGTAATAATTTTCGAACGCAGTTCGAAAATTAAACGAAACTGACCGGAGTACGCGCGAGTTCAGGCATGGCACAAGCTGACACCTCGCACCGCCAAGAACCTCGCAATTTTCGGACGCAGTCCGAAAATTATGCCATAGTTAAGAGCATTTTGTGGGTAACGCTGTAGCGGGTAGGCTCGCCGCTTTCGTAAGCCTTGTACTCCTCGTACATGTATTCAGACATTCTGTGAACCTCGTTGCCGATGGAGCCGGCAATGTGAGGGGTGAGGAACACGTTGTCCATTTCATAAAGAGGACTGCCGGGGCGGGGCGGCTCCTCAGGGTCTGTAACGTCGAGGACGGCGGCGCGGCTCTTATTCTCGTTGAGGGCGCGGATCATATCATCCGCCACGGTCTGTGCGCCGCGGCCTGTGTTGATGAAAACGGCGCCGTCTCGCATTTTGGAAAAGAGGGAGTAATCGAGCATTCCCACCGTCGGGGGAATGTTTGCAAGATGATTCGATATTACGAGGCACTCCGAGAAGATCTCGTCAAGCTCGGCTTTTTTGCCGCCGAGGGCTTCGATATCCTCTGCCGGAAGAAACTTGTCGTAAACGAGCACCTTGATGGGATAGCGGCTGAGCTCCTCGATCACCATGCGGCCGATCATGCCGGCTCCGATGATGCCGACCTTTTCGTCCATAATACCGGGGTAAGCAATGGGGGCGCGGCGGTTTGTCCACGTTTCGCGTCCGCTTTTGTGAAGGGTGGCAAAGAAGCCCTTGAGCGCCAGATGTATCTCTGCCACAGTGAACTGAGCAACGGGAACGCCGTTTGCAGCCCAGGCGGAGAATACCTCCACGCCGCAGTTAAGGAAGGGCTCTGCGAATCCGCGGACGGAGCCTGCCGCATAGAAAACGGCCTTGAGGGCAGGGAAATATTCCTTTATCTCCTCCTCCTCGAAGCGAAGCATGCCCCAGGTGGAGAATATGTACGTAACGTCGCGGAGCTCGTTGGCTCTCAGAGCGATATCGTCCTTTTTGTAAATGGGGTCGACGAAAAGAAGCTCAGAGGACAGAAGCTCCTTTGTTTTTTCGGAATAAACGTAGTCCACGTTTCCGCGGCTACCCATAAATACGGCTTTTTTCATAGGAGGCTCCTTTTATTTCCCGAGGATGCGGCGGAGAGCTTCTGCATCGCGAAGCAGGTCCTCGCGGCATTCAACGGGAACGAATTCCATAGCGGCAAGAGTGCATTTTCCGTGCTCGCCGAGAATGTCAAAATAGCGGCGCCACTCGTATTCCTGAGTGGAAAGAGGGAACTTGTCGTTGCCCACCCAGGCGAAAACGTGCACTGCGTCAACGTAGGGAGCAACCTTGCGGAGAGCATTTATGTTGAAATCGAAATCACGGTACTGATTGGGCTGCCAATGGAGCCTTACGTTATCGGCCTCAGCCTCCTCCATAAGACGGAGCGCGCTGTCGGCGTTGTCGGTGAGGGTACCACCGTGATATTCAAATGCAAGGGTCAGTCCCTGTGCCTTTGCTTCCTCCGCATCGCGGCGAAGCTGAGAAACAAGAGCACGGCGCTCCTCCACGGTGGTATCGGAGGTGCCTTTTTTGCCTGCCCAAAGGCGGATAACGCTTGAGCCCAGCACCTTTGCCGTGTTCATAACGTGGTCGAAGCCGTTGCCGTCAACGCGGTAGTAGGAGCCGTACACCTCTGTGTCGATGCCGCGGGCGCGGCAAAGCTCCAGCGCTTCCCTTGCGGCATCGGTGTCGCCGTGGCGCACGTGGACGTCGCCTCCCCAAAGCAGGGAGCCGAGCCCTGCCTCAGCGGCAAGATCAACTATTCTTTCCTTTGTGTAAGGACGGAACGTAACGGAAAAAAGACCTGTTTTCATAGCATTAATCAAAATATACTGTTTCGTTTGTTTTTGCGGAGCGGTAGATGGCGTCAACGATACGGACGCTCTTTATTGCCTCAAGGGGCATGATGCGGGGCTCGTGACCGTCCAGCACTGCGGATATGATATCCTCCACCACAGCCTCGTGGCCGAAACGGAGTGTGGGGTCTGCTTCCTTTGCCTGACCGTTGCCTCGGCCGAAGCGGGCGAGCATCTCCTCTTCCTCCTCGTCCTCGTCGTCGCCCATGATCTTCCAGGTTTTGAGCAGATCTGCGTCAGCCTCAATGGAGCCCTTTGAGCCGTAAAGCGAGATCTCGGTGGAGATTCCGGGGTAAGCGCAGGTGGTGGAAACGAAGGTGGCGGCAGCGCCGCTCTTGAAGGTGATAACGGAAGCGGTCATGTCTTCCGTTTCGATGTCGTGATTGTATATGCCCATGACGGAGTGAACGGACTTTACCTCGCCCATGAGCCACTGCATAAGGTCCACTGTGTGAACGGCCTGGTTCATGAGAGATCCGCCGCCGTCCATGTCCCAGGTGCCGTGCCAGTTGCCGTTATAGTAGCTCTGGTCGCGGTACCACTTAACGCCGAAGGTGGCAACAGTCAGTGTGCCCAGCCTGCCTCCGTCAACGGCAGCCTTGATGGAATCCATAGGGGCGTTATATCTGTTCTGGTGAACGACGCCGGCGGTGACTCCGTACTTCACGCGGGCTTCCTCGATCTTCACAGCCGCTTCGGGGGTGATGTCGATGGGCTTTTCGATAAGAACGTGCTTTCCCTTTGCCATTGCTCTGCAGGCGTATTCCGCGTGCATGGCGCTGGGAAGACAAATGGAAACGATGTCGATGTCGGGATTTTCGATCATCTCGTCGAAATCAGTGTAGGTGAGAACGTAAGGATACTTTCTTTTTGCGGCGGAGAGCTTCTTTTCAAGAAGATCGCACACGGCAATGAGATCTGCGCGCTGAGATGCAGCAGCGGCATCCATGTGTGCACGGCCTATTCCGAGGCCCACAACGGCGTAACCGACTTTTCCGGATTTCATATTCGTCTCCATTCTGCCGACTTGCGGCTTATAAAATTTTGCTTGATCGACGGCGATCACTGATATTTTTCGATGTCTATCTTTTCGGCGGGGCCTATTTTGATGCCGCCCATGAAAACGGAGGCAACGGCCTCAAAGTTCTCGGGCTTGTCGCTGCAATAGCAGCGGATGGTGCCTGTGCCGCCCTGTGAAACGATGCTGCCCCGCTTGATGTCGGCGGCAACGGCATCTGCCGCTGCCTTGCCGGAGCTGATGAGGGTGACACCGGGAAGCGTTTCTTCGATTGCCCAGCTTATGATGGGATAGTGGGTGCAGCCGAGGATAAGAGTGTCGATGCCGGCTTCTCTGAAGGGCGCGAGATATCGCTTGGCGGTGGCGAGGGTCACCTCGTCGCCGCGGGCTGTGAAGCCGTTTTCAACGAGGGGAACGAAAAGGGGGCAGGGCACGGACGATACCTCATAATCGGGGGATATCTTCAAAAGCTCCCTTTCGTAAGAGCCGCTTCTTATGGTGGCGTTCGTTCCGATTATGCCGATCTTTCCGTTTTTCGTTGTCTTTGCCGCGGCCTCTGCCGAGGCTTCGATAACGCCGTACACCTTAAGGGGAGAGCGGCGGCGAAGCTCGCCGATGGCGGTGGAGGAAACGGTGCCGCACGCAACGAGGATGGCGTCAACTCCGAAGGAATTGAGGAAATTCATATCCTCGATGGAATATTTGATTATGGTGTCGTCGGAGCGGGTGCCGTAGGGCACGCGTCCTGTGTCGCCGAAATAAACGATGTCCTCCTTTGGCAGGAGAGATGCGAGCTCCTTTAAGGCGGTGAGCCCGCCAAGCCCGCTGTCAAAAATGCCGATCATATAAGCGACCTTTCATTGAGGATCAGTTGTAGAGAGGGAAGCGCTCGCAGAGTGCACGGACTCTTTCCTTAACTTCTTCGGCAGAGCCGACGGGATCCTTCGCAACTGCTGTAATGAGCTCGCCGATCTCAACCATTTCGGCTTCCTTCATGCCTCTTGTGGTCACAGCGGGAGTGCCGATCCTGACGCCGCTGGTGATGAAGGGAGATGCGGGATCGTTGGGGATGGCGTTCTTGTTGCAGGTGATGCCCACCTCGTCGAGATTGTGCTCGAATTCCTTGCCCGTGATATTGAAGGGGCGAAGATCGACGAGCATAAGGTGGTTGTCGGTGCCGCCGGAAACCAGATTGAAGCCGCCCTTTACAAGTGTGTCCGCAAGGGTCTTTGCGTTTTTAACTACCTGTGCCTGATATTCCTTGAATTCGGGCTTCAGTGCCTCACCGAGGCACACAGCCTTGGCAGCGATGACGTGAAGAAGGGGACCGCCCTGGATGCCGGGGAAGATGGCCTTGTCGATCTTTTTGGCAAGCTCTTCGCGGCAAAGGATAAGACCGCCGCGAGGTCCGCGGAGAGTCTTGTGGGTGGTGGTGGTCACAACGTCTGCATAGGGAACGGGGGAGGGGTGGAGCCCTGCCGCAACGAGACCTGCGATGTGAGCCATGTCGACCATAAGATATGCGCCGACGGAATCCGCGATCTCTCTCAGACGTGCGAAATCGATAACACGGGGATAAGCGGATGCGCCCGCAACGATGAGCTTGGGCTTGCACTCAAAGGCAAGAGCCTGCATTTTGTCGTAATCGATGTAGTGGGTGTCGTCGTTAACTCCGTAGGGAACGAAGTTGTAGTAAAGACCGGAAAGGTTAACGGGGCTTCCGTGAGTCAGGTGGCCGCCTGCAGCCAGGCTCATGCCCATAACGGTGTCGCCTGCTTCGAGAAGAGCAACGTAAACGGCGGTGTTTGCCTGAGAGCCGCTGTGAGGCTGAACGTTTGCATGCTCAGCACCGAAAAGACGGCAGGCGCGCTCGCGTGCAATGTTTTCCACAACGTCAACACATTCGCAGCCGCCGTAGTAGCGCTTACCAGGATAGCCCTCTGCGTACTTGTTTGTGAGGGGAGTGCCTGCCGCGATCATAACGGCTTCGGAAACGAAGTTTTCGGAAGCGATAAGCTCGATCTTGGACTTCTGACGGTTATACTCTGCATTTACCGCTGCGGAAACCTCCGCATCGGTCTCGCTCAGCTTTTTGATGATTTTATTGATCATGTTTTGTGTCTCCAACTTGAATTTTTCACATTTTACTTCATCATATATTATACAACAAAAATATGCAAAGCACAATATATAAAACCTACAATTTCTCCCGCCGGCAGGGTCGGCGGATGTGCGTTATATCAATTGTCCCCATTGTCCGGGAGTGAAATCGGCGCCTGAGCACACCGGAAGAATCCCTGTAAACGTGAAAGAATCTGTGTTTTTCGTTGCGTTTTGTTGACAAGCACCATCTTGTGTGCTATAATTCCCGTATGTATAATGGATAGTGTGGTGCTTCGGAGGAGGTGTGCTTTCGTGGATAAAAGAAACATATACCTCGTCACCTCCTGCAAGGGCGGTGTCGGCAAGTCTACGGTTGCGGTAAACCTCGCCTTCACCATGGCTCTCGGCGGCGTTCGCGTTATGCTTGCCGACTGCGACACAAAAAACCGCACGGCGGATCTTTTCCTCGGATACGAGGATCCGGGGCTTTTCGATCTTCTGGACGTTTCCGAAGAAAGAGTCGCTCCCACAGAAGCCGTTCTCCGCGACCCTCGCTGCGAGAATCTTTTCTATTGCTCGGTGCCCACGGCAGGCCACCTGACGGATCCCGTGAAGATGGCAAAGGCAGCCGTCGCCTGCGCCGACGCGGTGGATGCGGATTATCTCATTATCGACACATCCGGCGGAATAGAATTTCCTCTTGCCGTGTATCTTGAAACGGTTTACGAGGCAATAATCGTTTCAACGCCTTCCGCGCCTGCTCTCCGCGCCGCCGCAAAAACGGCAAACGAGCTTTCCGCAAAGGGCGTCAAAAATCTGAATCTGATCATCAATTCCTATCGTGGAGGCAAGGACGAAGCCCGCATAAACGATATGATAGATGAAACGAGGATCCCCCTTCTGGGTGTTGTGCCCCACGATGAAAAAATGAAGCGCGGTCAGGAGCTTGGAAAGCCCGCCGCCACCGTTTCGGGAAGTGCTTCACCGGATGCGTTTTACAATATATCCATGAGGATACGCGGTTTTGAGGTCCCGCTTCTGCAAAAGGTCGCGGTGCCGAAAAAACGCTGATATAAAAATTTAAAAGGAGCAAGCCGCACAAAGCGCGGACGTCAGATTTATGGAAATAGCGATCATAGCCGACGACACGAGAAAAGAACTGATGATGCAGTTCTGCACTGCTTACGGTGGAGTTCTCTCCAAGCATAACATTTGTGCCACAGCGAAAACAGCAGCAGTGCTCAAGGACGCCATAGGCCTTGAAATAGAATCTCTCCTGCCCGGAAGCCACGGCGGCGAGCAGCAGATCACCTCGCGCATTGCCTGCGACGAGATCGACGTTTTGCTCTATTTCAGGTCCACAAATCCCAAGCCCACGTTCGATGAGGCTGAATATCACCTTCTCCGTATGTGCGACGTTCACAACGTCCCCTTTGCAACGAACATTGCAAGTGCCGAGGTCATCATCCACGCGCTTGAGCGCGGCGACCTTGACTGGCGCGAGATCGTGAACCCGAGATCCGAATATAACCGTCGCCGCCGCGGCGTAACGGTTTGATCTCGTATACGAAGGAATAAGCTTTCGGCATTATAAAGCCGGCCACAGAGAGGCGAGGACAGCGTTTGCGCTGTGCTGAAACCCCGCCGCCGCAGCTTTGCACGTGAGTACCGCCCTTCGCGAAGCAGCTTAATATTAAGAGTTAAAGCACGGGTGGAACCGTGTGTGTTTCGACGCGCACCCCGGCAGTCCGAAGAGAAATTCTCGGACTGCCGTTTTTTTGTTTGATCAGGGGCTGAAGCTCTCGGCCCTTTTCAATATTACAAAGCTTATATTTAATTTGCCGCCCTGTGCGGCAGAATGGAGAGATCATATGTTCAAAGTTAAATTTGCAAACGGCGCAGAATACGTTGGCGAAGCACCGATTTCCGTATTCGACGCAGCGCGTGAGGCAGGTCTTATCTCCCGCGAGATCATCGCCGCAGGCGTAAACGGCGAGACCGTTGACCTTACCCATCAGCTTGAGAGCGACTGCGAAGTCAAGCTCTACACCTTCGACGATGCCGAAGGTAAGCACACCTTCTTCCATACCGCAAGCCACATTCTCGCTCAGGCAGTAAAGCGCCTCTATCCCGAAGCGAAGCTCACCATCGGACCCGCAGTTGAAAACGGCTTCTACTACGATATCGACCGCGAGACCCCCTTCGTTCAGGAGGACCTTCCCAAGATCGAAGCTGAAATGCAGAAGATCGTTAAGGAAAACCTGAAGATCGAGCGCTTCACTCTCCCCCGCGACGAGGCGAAGAAGCTGATGGAAGAAAAGGACGAGCCCTATAAGGTGCTCCTTATCGACCGTGTGCCCGAGGGCGAGGACATTTCCTTCTACCGCCAGGGCGAATTCACCGACCTTTGCGCAGGTCCCCACCTTTTCGCAACGGGTATCGTGAAGGCATTCGCGCTCACCGCTCTCACCGGTGCATACTGGGAAGGCGATGCGAAGAATAAGATGCTCCGCCGCATCTACGGCGTTGCATTCCCGAATAAGACTCTTCTCAATGAATACAAGACCATGATGGAAGAGGCAAAGAAGCGCGACCACAGAAAGATCGGCCGCGAGCTGGACCTTTTCGACATTTATGAAGAAGGCCCCGGCTTCCCCTTCTTCCTTCCCAAGGGTATGATCATCCGCAATCTCCTTGAGAATTTCTGGCGCGAGGAGCACACCAAGGCAGGCTATGAGGAGATCAAAACTCCTATGATGCTGAACCGCACGCTCTGGGAGCGTTCCGGCCACTGGGAGCACTATCAGGACAGCATGTACACCACTAAGATAGACGATGAGGACTTCGCTATCAAGCCCATGAACTGCCCCGGCGGTATGCTGGTGTTCAAGCGCAAGATCTGGAGCTACCGTGAGCTTCCCGTTCGCTCCGGCGAGCTTGGACTCGTTCACAGAAACGAGCTTTCCGGCGCTCTGCACGGACTTATGAGAGTTCGCTGCTTCACTCAGGACGACGCGCATATCTTCATGCGTCCTGACCAGATCCGCGACGAGATCAAGGGCGTTTACAACCTTATCAACAAGGTTTATTCTCTCTTCGGATTCACATATCACGTTGAGCTTTCCACACGTCCCGAGGGATCTATCGGTACCGACGAAATGTGGGAGCTTGCAACCGACGGACTCCGCGGCGCTCTCGACGATCTCGGCGTTGAATACATTGTTAACGAAGGCGACGGCGCATTCTACGGTCCCAAGATCGACTTCCACCTCCGCGACTGCATCGGCAGAACGTGGCAGTGCGGCACCATCCAGCTTGATATGAACCTTCCCGAAAGATTCGATCTTTCCTACGTTGGTGCAGATAATGAGAGACACCGTCCCGTTATGATCCACCGCGTTGTATTCGGTTCCATCGAGCGCTTCATCGGTATCCTCACCGAGCACTTCGCAGGCGCGTTCCCCCTCTGGCTGGCTCCTGTTCAGATGAGAGTTATGGCTATCCGCGGCGAGATCAACGATTACGCTGCTGAGGTTGCGGCAAAGCTTGAGGCAGCAGGCTTCAGAGTGGAGCTTGACGACAGAAACGAAAAAATCGGCTACAAGGTACGCGAAGCACAGCTCCAGAAGATACCCTACGTTCTCGTTGTCGGCGACAGAGAAAAGGAAGAGGGCACCGTTTCCGTTCGCTCCCGCAAGGAAGAGAACAAGGCTATCGTTATGGCGCTTGACGAGTTTATCGCAAACGCAAAGCGCGAAAACGACGAGAAGGCTCTTTAAGCGGCTGGCACTGTAATTTCATATTCGATAAAAAAGAGGCGCGGAGACGCCTCTTTTTTGTGTTTAAGAAAGGTAAATTTACGGAGAACATACGCAATGCGAAAAACTAAAATGGAAAATAGCAAGCAAGCGTTGACAAAACCTGACAAATATGATAACCTAAATATGGAAAAACAGGAGGAATACGATGAATAGAAAAATGAAACAAAATAAGATTATTTGCGGTCTATTGTTAAGTGTGCTGCTCCCCAACATTTGTTTATCTCGAAGGCGGATGGAAGCGAG
>JAZMZX010000027.1:0-3079 GCA_045586225.1 Eubacteriales bacterium | reverse complement strand
CCCGCTACTGCGCAAAGGCCGTTAAGAACGTAAAGATCGCCCCCTCTCCCCTCTGGATGAGAATGCGTCTGCGCGCCGAGGGCGTTCGTCCCATCAACAATATCGTTGACATTACAAACTACGTTATGCTCGAATACGGTCAGCCCATGCACGCATTCGACTATAAGTGCCTCGACGGCGCACACATCCACGTTCGCCGCGCATACGACGGGGAGCTTTATAAATCCCTCGACATCAACGACGAGGACCGTCCGCTGAAGTCCTCCATGCTCGTTATCGCAGACGATAACAAGCCCGTTGCCCTTGCAGGCGTTATGGGCGGCGCAAACAGCGAGATCACCGACGACACCACAACCGTTATCTTCGAATCCGCAAACTTTGAGGGCGTTTCCGTTCGCCGCGCGGCTAAGGCTATGAACATCCGCACGGAATCCAGCGCACGCTTCGAAAAGGGTATGGACCCCGAAAACGCAATGCCCGCTCTTATGCGTGCATGCGAGCTCGTTCAGCTTCTCGGCGCCGGCGACGTTGTTGACGGCGTTATCGACGAATATCCCGGAAAGTCCTCCCTCCGCACCGTTCCCTTCGATTACGAGCGCATCAACCGCTTCCTGGGAACTCACCTCACCCGCGAATACATGGTGGACATTCTTGAAAAGCTCTCCTTCAAGGTTGAAGGCGACACCGTTACCGTTCCCTCCTGGAGAGCGGACGTTGAATGCATGAACGACCTTGCGGAAGAGGTCATCCGTATGTATGGCTACAACGAGGTCGAGACCACACTTCCCGTTATCAGAATGACCGAAGGCGGACGCACCGAGCGTCAGGCATTTGAGGAATCCCTCCACGCACTTCTTAACGGAATGGGCGTTTGGGAGGCGACCACCTTCTCCTTCATCGGTCCCAAGTTCTACGATATGATCCGTCTTCCCGAAAACGACGAGAAGCGCCGCTCCGTTGTGATCTCCAATCCTCTCGGCGAGGACACCAGTGTTATGAGAACCACCGCCCTCCCCTCCATTCTCGAGGTGCTCTCTCACAACCAGAATCACAAAAACGAAACGGCTTCCATGTACGAGCTTGCAACCGTTTACGTGCCCACCACTCCCGATGAGCTTCCCAATGAAAAGAAGACTCTCGTTATCGGCTCCTACGGCAAGGGCGACTTCTACTCCCTCAAGGGTATCTGCGAGCGCGTTCTCGGTCTTGCGGGAATCAGCGGCTACAAGGTAGTCACCGAGCGCGAAAACGCGACCTTCCACCCCGGCAGATGCGCACGCATCACTCTCGGAGATGCCACCATCGCCGTTCTCGGTCAGATCCATCCCGAGGCTGCCGATGCCTTCGGCCTTTCCGGCGAGATCTACGCAGCTGAGATAGACATGGAGACCGTTTACGAAAACCGCAACCTCTACCGTGAGTTCCGTCACCTGCCCAAGTATCCCTCCACCTCCCGCGACTTCTCCTTCGTTTGCGACGAAGAGCTTGAAGCAGGACGCATCGAGGAGATCTGCCTCCGCGCAGGCGGCAAGCTCACCGAATCTGCAGTTGTGTTCGACGTTTACCGCGGCACGCAGATCGGCGAGGGCAAGAAGAGCGTTTCCATCAGAGTTACTCTCCGCGCAGCGGACAGAACCCTCACCGACGAGGAAGCAGACAAGGCGGCAGACAAGATCCTCCGCACTCTCGGAAACGAGCTGGGTATTTCTCTCCGCGACCGTTAATTTTTAAAAAATACCGTTGCATATAGCACAAAATGTGTTATAATAATACTACAAAGTTATGAAAGGAGGCGGTTTGAAATGGAAGAAAAGAAAAACTGCCCGTACAAAGGTTTACTCCGCGCGCTCATTATCGTTGCTGCTGTTATCGGCACGCTCGTAGCTGTTGAAGTTGTGCTTGAACGCGTATTCAAGAAGTATCTTAAGGTTACTATCGAACTTGACGATATCGAGAATCTCGATGATGATTGCGATTGCTGCGACTGCGAATTCGACGACGATTGCATCTGCGATTGCGAAGAATGCGAAGAGGAAGAAACCGTTTGCGCTTGCGCTTGCGACGAATGCTGCCCCGCAGAAGAAGCTGACGCTGAATAATTCCTTAAGCGAGCAAAACCCCGCGCCTATGGCGCGGGGCTTTTCTTTTTTGTTATATCACACCTCTCTCAAAACCACCATTTTGTCTGTATTATTGTAAAATACAGTCAATTCGCCGTTGACACACAACACAAAGTGCCTTATAATGGAATTGCAAGTAAACCAAGCCTCTGTTGATACAAGAAAGCGAGTATAGCAATTATGTTAAGAAAGCTTATCTTAATAAAATAGCGCGCACAAGCCATAGGGGCTTTGTGCGCTTTATTGATTTCTAACAAACTTAATTTTATAGGAGAAATATATGAAAAAAATATTTGCTATCATACTTGCGGTGCTGATGCTCTTGCCCTGCCTTGCCGCATGCGCGGAGAATGGCGGTGCAGATGCCGCAGAAACTGAAGGAAGCACGGAAACATCCGGCTCAAATAAAATCGACATAACTGACGAGGACATAGTGCTGCCGCCGGTGAGAGAGTCGAAGAATCCTGCGAAAGCGTCATATGTCACAGGCGAATTGGATCTTGTCGCATATGCAAACGATTCGGTCGCCATCGTGCATTTAAGGGTCAAGAATTGGCTCGGTGAATCTGAAAACTACCATATGACCTGTTTTGAAGCCGAGATAGTAGAAGTGTACGGAGGCGAGATCCCCGACGAGATCGTGTTAGTGCAGGACGGAACATCCGAGCGAACGTATGAAAATTATCCGCTTTTTACTTATGGAAACGAACTGTTTTTGTTCCTTGAAAAGATCGAAACACGTATAGAATGGTATGAAAGTTTAAATCCGAACAAAGATTACGCGGAATTTGATTATGAAAATGCATACTCAATAGCAAGCGGTCCCTTGGGAGTATTTCAAGTAGGTGCGGCGGACGACGGTGAACTTTATATCGTGCCGCAATTTTCGTTCATAGCTCCCAAAACTATGAAAAATTTTACTAACTTCGGTGCCGTTTCGGAATCAGGCTTAACTACGG
>JAZMZX010000026.1:0-5521 GCA_045586225.1 Eubacteriales bacterium | reverse complement strand
TCCATGTCGGGGTAACCACCATTGGCTTCCCATCGTGAAACCGCCTGCGATGTAACACCAATAGCTTCAGCAAGTGCTTCTTGTGTGCGTCCATCTCGCCGACGCAGTTCGCGTATTTTTTGTCCTAAATCAAGTTGCATAAAAGCACCTCCAAAATTCATTTCACCGGTGTGATTATATTATAGTACATGTTTGTGAAAAAACAATTATCAATTCGTTGTTTCAAATCCAAGCAATCCTTGGATTGTATCTTTTTCCGCTTTCCCGACGCTTGCGTCTGGGGCAAGCATAGCGCGTGGACGTCCACGCACCATCGGGCAAAAGCCCGAACCCGCTATCCGCAGAGGAACGGCACGCAAAAGGCCCCTTCCGAGAGGGAGGGGGACCGCGGCGGGGTTCCCCGAAACGAATGAAATGAGTTTTGGGGGTTCTCGCGTTGGCGGTGGAAGGAGCCTGCGTGCCTTGGAATTTAGATTGACCTCATAATAACGCGCTCTCCCTCAGTCGCCTTACGGCGCCAGCCTTCGGCCCAGGTCGCAAGCATAGCTTGCTTCCCGCTTTAGCTAAAAATATGCCACCGGCATATTTTCTTAACGCGCCGCGCCCTCCCGGAGGGAGCCTTACGCAAGATACCAACGACAAAAACACCACCAAAGAAATCTCCTTGGTAGTGTTCGTGTTTTCTCCGCTAAAGTTGCAGAGGCGATGAGCCGTCTTTTTGTTATTAAAGAATATATCCCTTGAGGACCTTGAGTGTATTCCAAACGCCGTCTATATGACTGCGCTCGTAGCCGTGGCTTGCGTAAACGCCTGCGCCGATAAGGCCGTGGCGTATATCATAGCCTGCGCGGAGAGTTGCTTCAACGTCGGAGCCGTAATAGGGGTACACGTCAACGGCATAATCCGCCTCTTCGCGCTTTGCCGCGTCGATGAGCTTACCAACCACCTGATAGCTGTACGGGCCGCCCGAATCCTTAGCACAAATGGAGACCTTGCGCTCGGTGCAGGAAAGTCCTGCGCCAACGCATCCCATATCAACGGAAATGGATTCGGTGACGCCCTCCGGCACGGAGCAGGAGCCGCCGTGGCCAACCTCCTCGTACACGGTAACGTGAACGTATACGCGGCGGGCGGGGGTAACGCCCTCGTCCTTCATATATTTTGCAAGACCGAGAATGATGCCCACGGAAAGCTTATCGTCAAGGAAGCGGGACTTGATGTATCCGCTCTCTGTGATCTTTGTTCTGGGGTCGAAGCACACGATATCGCCCACCTCGATGCCGAGGGCGCGGGCATCGTCTGCGGAGCTTACGTCCTCGTCAAGAACGATCTCCGTTGTGTCGAAGGAGCGGGCGGTGGAGCCGTAGCTGCCATTTACGTGAACGGACGCATTGCAAAGCTGGAGGGTGCCGTCCACCACCTTGCCGTCGCGTGTGTAAACGCGGACGTTTTCGGTTTCTGCGTTTTCCGCGCGCATGCCGCCAAGGGATGTGACGCGGAGTCTGCCGTTGCCCTTCACCTCAGCAACCATAGCGCCAAGGGTGTCTGCATGAGCCTGCAAAAGGAGGGCATCCTTATCATTTTCGCCGCCAAGATCGATGAGAACGCTTCCCTTTTCCGTGAGGGTGGCCTCATATCCGAGGTCGGAAAATGCGTTTTTCACCCAGGCTGCCGCCTTATCGGTGAAGCCCGTGGGGCTGTCGATGCCGATCAGCTCCGCTGCCATATTTGCTGCATAAACTGCGTAGTCTCTTTTCATTTTTATCTCCGTTCCGCCGCAGACTGCGGCATATGATATTTAATAATGTTCTTCAAAGCCGTGAAGCCCGAGGATGTGCTTTACGGTGTCCACAAAGCTGTCCTCAGCGCCCCAGGAGAAATTCAGAAACACGCCATTTCCTCCGCCGGCTCCCACTGCATCTACGGTGACCGCATCACCTTTACCGGTGATGAGCACGGAAAGGCTTGCTCTGCTGCTTGTGCGCCAATAGTATTTTTCGAAAACCAGCATAGTGACTCTGACGTCGGAGTAGTATCTGTCCACCAGCTCCACGAGCTCTGTGGAAATACCGCTTCTGTCAATGCCGTTTATGATGATCTCAGCCACGTCGCTGACGGTGCCGTGTCCTCGCATTGTGATCTTCGCCATAAAAACACCTCGCATTTTCGCATCTACAGTCAATGATAGTATAGCATATAATAAATCAAAAGTAAAATAAAAGATTTTTTCAAAAAAATGTTGACAAGCGCCGATACTTATGATAATATATTAGGGCTGTCAAGGACAGCACCAACCTATGGAGAAGTCGCCTAGTTGGTCGAGGGCGCGCGACTGGAAATCGCGTAACCGCCAAAAACGGTTCAAGAGTTCGAATCTCTTCTTCTCCGAATATAAAACCACCCTTCAGGGTGGTTTTTTTATTCGGTCAACGTAGGGTAAGCAGAAATCTTGTGTAGAATTGCGTCAGCGATTCTACGGGAACATAAACTGCGTCAGCAGTTTATTGTTGAATGTCGTTCGCGTAGCGGACGATCATTTTGAGTTCTTGAATCTCTTCTTCTCCGTCACGACCGTACACACGGTAGCCGTCGGAGGAGGACTTTTTCGATTTTTCGCTGCTTAATGAAGATTTGGGTTGACATTTTGCTTTCATCGTGTATACTGTTAGTAGAGGTATCCTTTCCATAATCCCTCGCAATTGGCGCGTTGGATTCACTGGTCTGGGTACCTTCCTTTTTTCTTGATCCTCCCCCTCGTCACCCCAAAAGCACGTCGGTGACGAGCATCACGCAGAAGCCCACGAGCAAGGCGTAGGTGGCGCCTCTTTCGCTTCCGTGAGCGTGAGTTTCAGGGATCATTTCGTCGCTTATAACGTAGAGCATGGTGCCGCCTGCAAAGGCAAGGGCAAACGGCAATACGGCAGAAGCAAGGCTGACGGCGAAATATCCGATAAAGGTGCCGACGACCTCAACGAGTCCCGTTGCCATTGCACTGAGGAAGGTCTTTTTCGCAGACACGCCTGCCGAAAGCATAGGTCCGATGATGACCATTCCCTCAGGAATATTCTGCAGCGCGATGCCACCTGCGATAATAAGCGCACGGGATACGTCTCCCGAGCCAAAGCCAACGCCTGCCGCGATCCCCTCGGGCAGATTATGTATGGCAATGGCGGTGACGAAAAGCAGCACGCGGCTCAAGTCCTTATTATTGTGCGCCTCCGTGTCGCTGCCCACAAAGCTGTGAAGATGGGGAACCACCTTATCTATCAGGTTAAGGGAGACGGCGCCCACGAATATTCCGATAACGGTGATGAGTATCCCCCACCGGCCGCCATACTCCAAAGACGGCAGTATGAGCCCCAGTATCGCCGCCGCAAGCATCACTCCCGCGGCAAATGAGAGCACGATATCGGAAAATTTGTGTGATATCTTTTTGAAAGCGAAGCCAACGAGCGCACCGAAAACGGTGGCACCGCCAACGCCAAGTGCCGTTAAAAGTACAAGTTTCATTGTTTTCCTCGTTAAAACGGAATTCCCACAGTATACTTCGCGATGACGTTACTGTGGGAATCTTTTCTTTTATTCCTCTTCGCTGAAGCTGTCCTTGTCAACTCCGCAAATGGGGCACTCAAAATCCTCGGGAAGGTCCTCAAACTTTGTTCCGGGCTCGATTCCGAGATCGGGATCGCCCTTAGCCTCGTCATATTCCCATCCGCAGGCGGTGCATACGTACTTTTTCATTTTGTGTTCCTCCTGTATATCAAGCATCAAAAATCAAAGATCCGCACGCCAGAGGCCGTGGAGATTGCAGTATGCGTACACGGCAACGGGCTTTTCGTCGGAAAGTGCGAAGGTGGCAACGGGCTCTTTTCCAACCTCAAGGCTCTTGCGCTGACCGCCCTTATCTGTCTGCAGGTAGATCCAGGCGATGTTGTGCTCCTCAAGCATAGGATGAAGAACGGAGCCCACGGTGACCTTTACGGTGTTGCCTTCAACGGCTGCAACGGGAATATGCTTTTCGTGGCTTGCCTCAACGGTGCCGGGCTCGAGCTTTGTCATTTTCTTGCCGCAGCACATCATAGGTACGCCGGAATCGTTGATCATGCCGACCAGGTTTCCGCAGTGTTCGCAAATGTAAAATCTTGTTTCTTTCATTTTGGGTTCCTCCATTATGTTGTAATAGTTATTTAATATCAAAGCTTTTCAAAATCCTCGGGGCCGTGCTTGCACAGAGGGCACACGAAGTCCGGCGGCAGCTCGTCGCCTTCGTAAACGTAGCCGCATATCTTGCAGACATAGCCCGTTTTTTTCTTCGTTTCGGGCTTCGGCTTCACGTTTTTGTGGTAGTATGTATACGTCATCGTTTCGGCATCGGACACCACCTCCGACTCGGTAACGGTGCAGATGAACATACCGTGGGTACCAAGGTCAACGTAGTCCTCTACGGAAAGTGACATATATGAATTGATGTACTTCGGAAGCACTACGAGGCCGTTTTCCGAACGGCGGGGTGTGCAGCCCTCAAACTTATCCTTGCTGCGTCCGCTGACAAAGCCAAATGCCTCGAAAACCTTGAAGGGAGCCTCCACCGTCAGGCAGTTTACGTTCATTTTTCCCGTTTGAACGATGGTATTGTGGGAATAGTTTTCTTTATTCACGGTGACAGCGACCTTTAAGGGGCTGCTCGTAAGCTGGGAGACGGTGTTCACGATAAGGCCGTTATCCTTTTTGCCGTCGTTTGTGGTGACCACGTAAAGTCCGTAGCCTATGTTAAAAAGCGCTTTGGGATCGACTCGGGTTTCATTGATAGCCATTGTTATTCTCCTTGGGCAATTGAATCCTTATAAAAATAATACTGCATTTCCGCCCGAAATTCAAGCCCCAATGAATTTTTTTAGGAAAGAATCACGCCGTCGGTAGAGACGGTGACCACCTGCCAGGGAATGAATTTTCCGCTTGCCAGAAGGGCTCGCTTTGCTGCATTTTCAAGTCCGCCGCAGCAGGGCACCTCCATGCGGACTATCTTAACGCTTTTCACGTCGTTATTTTTAATGATGGCCGTGAGCTTTTCGGCATAATCTCCCTCGTCAAGCTTGGGGCAGCCGATAAGGGTGATATGATTCTTTATGAAATCGTTATGGAAGCTGCCATATGCAAAGGCTGTGCAGTCGGCGGCGATAAGTAGGTTTGCCCCGTCGAAATAGGGGGCGTTCACCGGCACCAGCTTGATCTGGCAAGGCCACTGAGAGAGCATGCTTGCCTGAGATACGGGGCGGGACGGTATTTTTTCTCCGGGAGCCATTGTTTTCATGCGCATTCCCGGGCATCCGAGGTGGACCTTTTCGCCCTCTTTTTGCTTTTTCGCTCTCAGCACGGCCGCTTCGTCGTAGGCGGGCGCTTCCCTTTCCTCAAAGCTGATGGCATCCACGGGGCAGGCGGGGAGGCAATCGCCAAGGCCGTCGCAATAGTCCTCGCGGGTGAGCTTTGCCTTGCCTCCCACCATTTCGATAGCGCCCTCGTG
>JAZMZX010000025.1:0-3768 GCA_045586225.1 Eubacteriales bacterium | reverse complement strand
AGGCTGTACCCTTAAGGACAGATCTATCTACCGCCACAAAAGCCGAAACCTCAGATTGATTTTCTGAGGTTTTTGTGATATAATAGAGAATAAAAAATATGGGGTGGCTTATCAGTCCATTGACAGAAAATACATAGTCTTGTATAATAATGGGAGGAGGTGGTCAAACATGACTGATAAAAAATCATTCGGTTCATTCATAAAAATAAAACGCACCGAGAAAAACTATTCACAAAAAGATTTGGCAGAACTGTTGTTTGTTACCGAGGGCGCTGTAAGTAAATGGGAGCGAGGTGTGTCCTATCCCGACATCACTTTGATTTCTGATATTTGCCGTGTACTTGATATAAGCGAACACGAATTGATCACTGCCTCAACCGACACGGACACAAGGAAGATGAAACGTGAGGCACGAAAATTCCGTGTGATCCGCGGAGCTTGGTTTTGGGTCCCGACCATATCCTATGCGGTCGCACTCTTAACCTGTTTTATTTGCAACCTTGCCATAAATCATACGCTTTCCTGGTTCTTTATCGTATTGACCGCGCTGATTTGTGCTTACTCCTTTATCCCGACCTTTGCTTTCTTCTTTGATTCTAAAAAGCTGCTTGTTTTTTCGGCTTCGACGTATCTTTCGATTTGTCTGCTTTTATTTGCCTGCGCAGTATATACGAATGGATTATCTTGGTTTTTAACGGCTTGTATCGGTATTTTGATCGGTTATGAGGTTGTCTTTGTGCCTGTCTTTTTATCTCATACCAAAATATCATGCTACAAGTTTATGATCTCGTTTGCAGCGGCTTGCGTTTTAACGATCTTACTCTTGCTGAATGTTCACTTTTGGAATTCCTTCAGTGTCATTCCCGCAATATTGATCACGTGCTATGCCTTTACACCCGTGATCATTTGCGCTGTCATTTGTGCGCTTCGCTTTGACGCTTTTCTGAAGACGAGTATTTGTATAGCTTTCAGCACGGTCGTGTATTATTTCACGAATTGCGTTGCAGATAAATTATTTGGTACAAATAACAGCTCCTATCAGGTTAATTTAAATAATTGGCAGCAATGCTCAAATGGAAATGTTCACTTTATCTGTTTAATATCGCTTTTGTCCATAAGCGTTCTTTTTCTTGGCGTGGGTATTTTTACCCTTTACAAAAAGAACGACCGATAAATTCCTGTTTATCGAAAAGTGTCAGTATGCGAATTACGAAAAGGCTCTTTAAACAAGGGAGCCTTTTGTTCATCTATAACTTGTCGATTTTCCTAACAAGCACTGCTTTTGTGGGCACAAATGCAAAAACGGCATACCTCTTTTAAGGTATGCCGTTTTTTTGAAAAACTGTCCTTTAGGGTACAACCCCATACTCCGTCCTTTTTTTATTGATCTGTTTTATTCAAATCTTACCTTAACGGTGGTGGAAAGCTCGGGAAGCTCCTTCACGTCAAGATGGATCTCTGCGCTCGTGCCTGCCTCGCCGCGAACGTATGCAATGAGGCGGCCGTTGTTCACAGTCCTGTGGTCCTCGCTGTACGCGGTCAGGTCTGCGCCGTCGCCGTTTTCGATGCCGAGAAGCTCGCCGCCGAGAACGGTGACCTTAACGTCGGGACGGTGTGCGTCCTTCAGTCCCTGAGGAACACCGAAAAATCCGGTGTTAAGTGCGTTTGCAACGACCTTTCCGTCCTCGTCGTAGAGGTAGACCTCAAGCTGGCAAACGGAATCGGTGATCTCGTAGGTGTCGCCGCAAAGGGGAGCGTCCCAGGGCTTCGCTGTCAGCTTTACGGGGGCGCCCGTCTTTATAACGTGAACGTCAAGCTGCTCGCCATCCTCGCCGTAAATAACGGCAACGTATTCGGAATCGGGAGATTCGGCGGATATATCCCAGCGGCATGTATAGTGCTCTGCCTCGGAGACACCGAGGGAACGTCCGTCAACGAAGAGCTCAGCCTTCTTCGCGTTGGTGAAGCAGAATGCTTCGGGCGTGCGCGGCGGACGGTTGGGATTTCTGCGGGGTGCGTTTCCTTTGGGGTAGAACACGTGGAGGTAGCCTTCAAGCGAACCGCCGCACCACATTATGCGGCGCTGATAGAAGCTCATTTTTTCGAATCCCGCAAGGTCGAGAAGACCGGGGGAGGAAGAGCGGATAGGCCATCCGTGTGCCTCACCGAGATAGTCGATACCGGTCCAGAGGAACTGACCGCAAATGTAATCCTTGTCGCGGACGTGCGCCCATGCGCGGGGATCGTGGCTGTTTTCGGAGCCGTAAAGGAATGCCTTCGGGAATTCCTTGTGGTGCTCGTCGTAGAACTGCTCCTTGTAGTTGTAGCCGGCAACGTCGAGCGCCTGCATATAGCCGATGCGCACGGACATTTCCGGGTATGCCAGAGCCGCGGTAACGGGACGGGAGGTGTCAACCTCCTTGACCCACTTGACCAGACGCTCAGCGATCCTGGTGAGCTGTCTGCAGTCGGGACGGTTTACGTCGAAGCGGCGTTCGTCCTCGCTCTTGCCTGCGTCGTTATTGCCCGTCATGGTGTCGAATTCGGGGTAAACGTAGGGGTCGTTGGGGTAGTCCACCTCGTTGCCTATGCTCCACATAATAACGGAGGGGTGGTTTCTGTCGCGAAGGACCATAGTTTTGAGATCCTTTTCGCCCCATTCGATAAAGTCCTCGTAGTAGCCGTTGAGCTTGGGCGGACGAACGTTGTGGCCCTGCCACCACTTATTCTTGGGAGCCTCCCATTCGTCGAATGCCTCATCCATAACGTAAAGGCCAAGCTCGTCGCAAAGGTCGAGAAGGGCAGGGTCCGGGGGGTTATGGCTGGTGCGCACTGCATTACAGCCGCATTCCATCAGCTTGAGAAGACGGCGGCGCCATACCTCGGGGGGAACGGCAGCGCCGAGAGTGCCCGCGTCGTGGTGAACGCAGACGCCACGAAGCTTCTGATGCTTTCCGTTGCAGAAGAAGCCGTGGTCGGGATCAAATTTCAGGTCGCGCAGACCGAAGCGGGTGTCAACGTTGTCTGTCACCGCGCCGCCGGCGGAAACCTCGGTACGGAGCGTGTAAAGATAGGGGTGACCGAACTCCCAAAGCTCGGGAGAATCGAGAGTCACGGAGGCTTCGGCGCCGCTGAGAACGGCAACGGTGTTGCCATCGGCATCGAGAATGGTGTTTTTCACGTCGCCCTCACCGATAACGGATACCTTAACGTCAACGGTGGCTGATGCCTCCGTTACGTTGCGGGAGGAAACGGAAACGCCGAAATCATCGATATAGGGCTCGCCCGTCACGGTGACGTAAACGGGGCGAACGATACCGGAGCCCGTGTACCAGCGGGAATCAGCCGTTTCCGTGTGGCAAACCTTGACGCTTATTTCGTTATCGCCGTCGGTGGCGAGAAAATCGGTAATATCGTATGTAAAGGTGCTGTAGCCGAAGGGACGCTTGCCCAGATAGTTGGAATTGCACCATACCATCGAATTGTTGTATACTCCCTCAAAGGTAATGCGCACGCGCTGACCCTTTTCGGGCTTGCAGTTAAAGCGGGTGCGATACCAGCCGATACCGCCGCAAACGTAGCCGGTGCCGCTGGAGTTATCCTTTGAAAATCCGCGGGTTATCGCCCAGTCGTGAGGAATGCGCACAGCCTCCCATCCGCGCTCGTCGCCTCCGCGGTACCAGCCGTCGGAAACGTCGCCAAGATGGAAACGCCAGCTATTAAGATCGATCTTCCTTCGCATAATGACCTCCGTTTTATGGTTATAGG
>JAZMZX010000024.1:0-28001 GCA_045586225.1 Eubacteriales bacterium | reverse complement strand
CGTTAAGCAGTATTCCGGCGTCGACTTCAACGAGATCCACACTCTCGAGGAAGCACGTGCAGCTGCAAAGGCACATAATGTTGAGTTTGAAGCCCGTCATCAGAAGGGCGATATCCTCAACCTCTTCTTCGAGGCCTACGTTGAAGAGCACCTCATTCAGCCTACGTTCGTTATGGACCATCCCATCGAAATATCCCCCCTCACCAAGAAGAAGCCCGAAAATCCCGAATACGTTGAGAGATTCGAGTTCTTCATGAACGGCTGGGAAATGGCTAACGCATATTCCGAGCTAAACGACCCCATCGACCAGCGCGAACGCTTCCGCGCTCAGGAAGCGCTTCTTGCACAGGGCGACGAAGAGGCAAACACCACCGACGAGGACTTCCTCTATGCCCTCGAGCTTGGTATGCCTCCCACAGGCGGCATCGGCTTCGGCATCGACCGTATGGTAATGCTCCTCACCGACAGCCCCTCCATCCGCGACGTCCTCCTGTTCCCCACGATGAAGCCGTTGGATTAAGAAAATCCAGTAATATCAAGGGTTTTTCAGGGGTGTAAATAGTCAATCAGGCGAATTTACCCCAATATTACCCCAATTACAAAGGGATTGCATGTGCGACGGCCACGGTTATTCCGTGTATCACTACGACTTCGATCACGACGGAAAGTGCGACCGCTGCGGTCACTATATCTGTGCTCACGGATATTTGCCTCACACAGATGAGGACGGCGACGGCATCTGCGATAATTGCGGTGCGATCTCGTAACGGCTTATACAGCGCCACTCCCCGTGTTTATGTTGAATAAGTGTGAGAAGTGTAGTATAATGGAACTATAAAATCGGATCTGTTTGGGCGGTGAATCCATGTTCAGAGAAATGATGAGAAAAAAGCAGAGCCTTGATATGACAAGGATCGTTGAGATCTTGAAAAATGAAAAGAGAGGCGTGCTGTCCGTTCACGGAGAAAACGGCTACCCTTACGGTTTGCCGATAAACTACTGGTATGACGATGAAAATGACCGGATCTATTTTCACAGCGGCAAAAAGGGACACAAGCTCGAGGCAATAAGGGCTTATGATAAGGTTTCGTTTTGCGTGTATGACGAAGGCTACAGAAAAGAAGGAGAATGGGCGCTGAACATAAGCAGTGTTATCGTTTTCGGGAGGATCGCTGTTGTGGAGGATCCCGAGGTGGCTCTTGAAGTATATCGGAAGCTGAGCCTGAAGTTCACCTCCGACATCGGGTATATCGATTCCGAGATCGAAAGATCCGCGAAAGATACTATTTGCCTTGAGCTGCGTCCCGAGCATATAACGGGAAAGCTCGTGAATGAGGCGTAAAGGAGATCGGCAGAAAATATACTGCGTTTTTTCGGTTTATAATATAAGTGTTTTTTGGAGGTTATGTTATGCTCGAAATGATCTTGAACGACATAATTCTTTTTGCGATACCGGTAGTGGTGATCGGCTTTTTTGGCATTAGCCTATATCGCTATCTTTGGGCGAAGAAGCAGAACAAAGCCGCCCCCGGCACGTTTTCACCTGAAGAAATGACAAAACGCAAGCTTATGCTTATAGTTTCGTCCATTGCGGCGGGGGTGCTCCTCTTGGTGGTGCTTGGGTTTGTTGGCCTAATATTTATGGCTATTGCCTTTATGTGAGGTGCGGAAAATGAAGGATCGCACTTTTTATACGGTGCTCTGTATAATTATAGGCATATGCCTTCTGCTGACGCTTGCCCACTTCGTGTATGCGGTTTATGCGTATCAGCACTGCTCCATTATCTACTTTATCGGAAAGGAGCTGTGGTGACGGGTGAAGTCGACAAATTCCCTTAAAAGGCAGATTGCTATGATAGTCATCACGGTGATTCTTTTCGCTTTGTTCAATGCATCAATGTATCAGCTGATGACACGCAGGCTCTCAAACAACTTCGGCAGCGCCATGGGAGCGCAGATGATAGACGTGGGCAGTTACTTGCCATTCGAAGAAGCGTCTGACCTGCCGAGGATAGATGCGTCGCTTAAGCTGACGGGAGACCTGCCCGTGCTTGACGGCGCTGCCGCTTTGGTGCCCGTTTACGCCGCGATTATTGATAACGTTTACCCTGAGGGGTGCGTTACCTACGAGGGCGGAGAGTTTTCCGACGACAACTACTACGGCGAAAATTTTGCTCCCGACAGCAAAATGCAGTATAAAAACACGGTGCGCGGATATAAAGCCATCGTGGATGGCGACACGGATGTGCTTTTCTGCGCGGCTCCCTCGGCTGAGCAGAAGGCATACGCCGAGGAGCAGGGGGTGGAGCTCGTATACGTTCCCGTGGGGCTTGAGGGCTTCGTCTTTTTCGTCAATGAAAATAACCCCGTGGACAGTCTCACTTCCGAGGAGATACGGAAAATATACGCCTGCGAATATACGAACTGGGCTGAGGTTGGCGGTGCCGACAGAGTCATAAATCCCGTAACGCGCCTTGAGGGAAGCGGAAGCCAGACGGCCTTTGAGCGCTTTATGGGAGAATGTGAGATCGGCAGAAAGAGCTTTTTTGCGATCACCGGAGCATCCATAGGCTTTTCCTTCCGCTATTATATGGACGGCATCGTTCTGAACGATTCCGTTAAGATGCTCGCTCTCAACGGGGTATACCCAAGTGCAGAGAACATAAGAAACAGAAGCTACCCTATCGTGGCGGAGTTTTACGCCATATACCGCAAAGACAACGGTAACGAAAATATCCCTTTGTTAATTGAGTGGCTGCTTTCGGACGAAGGGCAGAGGCTTATCGAAGAATGCGGATACGTGCGGATAAATTGACGATATATACGAAAAAGTGCTGTGACGGGAAGTCACAGCACTTTTATTATCAGTTGTCCCCGACACTGAGGCGGAGAGACGTCCATTCGTTTCTGAAGGCTTCAAAGCCGTCGCGGTCGAAATCACTGTTAAATCTGCGCTCGGGGCTTTTTTCGAAAAATGCCTCCACCTGATCGGCAAACGACGAAACTGCGGCCTTATATTCCGAAAATGGGACGGTGAGATCGCCTGCCTCCGATCGCACGGTGACTTTGCCGCTATTGTGAATGACATCGAAATCAATGCCGTTGCTGCATCCGATTATGGTGACGGAGGTCTTGTCGTCTGACGGGATCATAAAGTGACCGCAGCAGGGAATGAGGAAGTCTTCGTTTCCCGATTTGTGGTCCTTTGTCAACGTGTGCAGGAATCTGTACGCGGACGCGCTTACGCACCATTCGTCGTCTTGGGAGAGGGAAGTGCCGTTTATGCTGAAAACGATCTTTCCGTGAATGCAAGTGTCGAATGCGCGATCATTTTCCGTGTTTCCGAGAAAATGCATATTTTTAGCGTAAAGCTCCATCGTGACTCCTCCCGTCTGTGTCCGTTACATGCGATCATACGCTGATTATACAATAAATAATGTGACGTGTCAATATTTTCCGGCAACCGCTTGCCAGAATGTGTCCCTTTATGATAAAATATTCCCATAAACCGCCCGCAAGGCGGAACGGAGATCAAAATGAACAGCAGTAAGCAAGCATATATTATTCTGACGGCGGTGGCGCTTATTCTTTGCGTTTTGCTGGTAGGGCTCGCCGCTTTCGGCAAGAATAGCGGTGCCGACACGGACACGAACCCGATGCCGGGCACGGGCACAGAAACGGAGACAGCCGCCGATACGCAAACAGAAACGGTAACGGAACCCGATACCGAAACCGAGACGGAAACGGAGACCGAGACCGAAACGGAAACGGAGACGGAGACCGAGGCTGAGACCGAGACGGCTCCCCCTGAGCCCGAGGTGGTCACCATAACCGTCACCTTCACGGGTGACTGCACCTTCGGCAGAAATCAGAAAATGAAGTATAGCGGCTCCTTCGACGATTACTACGACGACTACGGCGGCGACTATTTCTTCAAAAACGTCCGTCACATTTTCGAGGATGACGATATAACCGTCATCAATCTTGAAGGCTCGCTGACGAATTCCGACGACATTCAGGATAAGACCTGGAATCACAAGGGCAGACCTGAATATATCGACGTTATGACCGGCTCCTCCGTTGAGGTGGCGACCATGGGCAATAACCATCGCCTCGATTACGGCGAATCGGGATTTATCGAGACTATGCAGGTCCTTGAAAAGGGCGGCATCTCCTATTGCTACGACGGCGTTTACCTTATATACGAGGTGAAGGGCGTTAAGGTGGGGTTCGTTTCCGTGAACGAGGTGTACGATGGGCGCGGAGTTGAAAAGTGGCTGAAGGACGGCTACGAATACCTGCGCGGCGAGGGCTGTGCCATCGTTATTGCGTGCCCTCATTGGGGCGGCGGCAAGACGCCCGTTATCGAAAAATATCAGATCGAGCTTGGCCACAAGCTTATCGATTGGGGCTACGACCTTGTTGTGGGCAATCACCCGCACGTGCTTCAGGCAATGGAGCTTTACAAAGGTCGCTACATATGCTACAGCCTCGGAAACTTCAGCTACGGCGGCAACAACAATCCCGACGATAAGGACAGCGGCATCTTTCAGCGCACCTTTACCCTCGTTGACGGAGTGCTCGAGGAGGACACGGAGGGCAAATTTATCCCTTGCTCCATCTCAAGCATAACGAAGCGCAACGACTTTAAGCCTACCCCCTCCGAGGGCAAGGAATACGACAGAATAATCGATAAAATGAATGGCTATTGCCTGCAGTTTGGCTTCGCCCTTGATGAAAACGGCAGGCTCGTCACACTTGAAGAATAAAAGAACGGAGAGAAATAATGTTAAAAGGAATCCCCCCCATCATCCCGCCCCAGCTTTTGAAGATACTTTGCGAAATGGGGCACACCGACGAGATCACCATCGCAGACGGAAACTTCCCCGGCCACACCTACGGCAGAGAGATAATCCGCATGGACGGCCACGGTATCCCCGAGATACTCGATGCCATCCTGCAGCTTTTTCCCCTGGACACCTACGTTGACCACCCCTGCACGCTTATGGCGGTGGTGGAGGGCGACCCCGTTGAAACGCCCATATGGGACGTTTATAAGGATATCGTGAGAAAGTACGACAAGAGAGGCGACGAGTGCTTCGAAGCCATCGACAAATGGGAGTTTTACAAAAGGACTCGCGAGAATTCCTACGCCGTTATCATGACGGGCGAAAGAGCGCTTTACGGCAATATTATAATCAAAAAGGGCGTCGTTGTGTGACGTAAAAAAAAGCTTACCTCCAAAGGGAGGTAAGCTTTTTTATAGCTTTGCTACGGTGCCGTCGCGGAGCATATACACGTCTCCGTGAAAGGAGGTCCCGCCGTTACGGCGGATGATGAGAGCATCATCGCATAATCCGTATATAGTGTGAGCGTGCGACAGATCGATAAGCTCGCGCGATACGTTATTTATATCAAAATGAGGCTCAACGGAGATGTCGATACATCCGATGGCGGGATATATAAGCTGCTCTTTATGACCGCAGGTCAGGGTGCATATAGCGGTTTCGGCCATGTTGATGGAGCCTGCGCTCATTCCGATGACGGTTCCGCTGTGACTGCGAATGATATCGGTCAACCCGTACTTTTGGAAATACCCGAATTGCGTTGGCGTGTCTCCGCCGGCAAGCCATACCGTATCTGCTTCGGCAACGGCTTTTCTTGCTTCACTCGGAGTCATTCTTCCGTCAACGACGAAGCTTCTGTTAAATCTGATGCCGACGTGGGCGAGGAGCGCAAGAAAGTGACGGTAGTATCTGTCCGTTTTTTCGTGTATCATTTCGAATTCGGAAGCAACGAACGCAAAAGCTTCACGCTTTTCAATAAGCTCGTCCAAGAGCTTTGCGGTCGATTGGTTGAATCCGTTTGGGAACATACTTGTTAAAATATAAGTGCCCATGCTATCTGCTCCATTGATTTGTTTTGTGGTATTTTATCACATTCATTTGTGAAAGTCAATCCGACGCTTTTTCGCAAACAACAATAATAAGCCTGTTTGGTTGGGGATTTGTCTTGTTTTCGTGAAAAGAGTGTATTATAATAAAATCAGACGGCGGTGCATCTGCCGTAAATCTACCGCAGCTTGCGGATATCGGAGGACAAATATATGTTAGTTAACCGTCCGCCTATGGGTTGGAACACCTGGAACACCTTCGGGCATAATATTTCCGATCAGCTTATCAGAGAAAGCGCCGATGCCTTCATCGACCTTGGACTCAAGGACGCGGGATATCAGTATATCGTTATTGACGACTGCTGGAGCAAGAAGCTTCGCGATCCCGAAACGGACAGACTGGTGGCTGAGCCGTCCAAATTTCCCAACGGAATGAAGGACGTTGCCGACTACATCCACGCAAAGGGACTTAAGTTCGGTATGTATTCCTGCGCGGGACAGCGCACCTGCGCCGACTATCCCGGCTCCTTCGATCACGAGTTCCTCGATGCTGAGACCTTCGCATCCTGGGGCGTTGACTTTTTGAAATACGACTTCTGCTATAAGCCTCAGGGCATCGACGGCAAGCTCCTTTACCGCAGAATGGGTCTTGCTCTCCGCGCTTCCGGCAGAGATATCCTCTTCTCCGCCTGCAACTGGGGCAGCGACAACGTTTGGGATTGGATCCGTTCCACCGGCGCTCATATGTACCGCTCCACAGGCGACATTTTCGATAATCCCGAATCCTACCGCCGCATCGCGCTGAGCCAGCTTGATAAGCTCGGCACCTCTGCACCTCAGTGCTTCAACGATATCGATATGCTCACCGTCGGCATGTACGGCAAGGGCCTCGTTGGCACCACAGGCTGCAACGATGCAGACTACCGCTCTCAGTTCTCTCTCTGGTGCATGTTCTCGGCTCCCCTTATGCTGGGCTGCGACATCCGCTCCATGAATGAAGCAACGAGAAAGCTCGTTACGAATCCCGAGCTTCTCAGGATCAATCAGGATGCCGAAGCACGTCCGCCTATGTGGACACAGCACATGTGGAACGATAAGCTCCGCGTGATGCTGAAGCATCTTGACGACGGCACCTATGCTCTCGGTTTCTTCAACATGGGTGAGCACGACAGCGAGATATACACCACCTTCAGTGATTTCGGTCTCCCTGCATCCGCGGGCTACGACGTTGTTGCAAGAGACATTCTCGACGACGGCGGCGAGGCAAGCTACCGCGAATATATGAGAGTGCACGTTAAGGCCCACGACTGCAAGATGTATATCGCACGTCTCGTGAAGAGATGACGTGCCGCGATTGCGGGCGCGAGCTTACGACCGATGAGATCGCTCTCACACGAAAGCTCATAAACCGGGGCGCAACGGAGCATTTCTGCTTTGAGTGCCTTGCCCGTCAGTTCAAGACAACGGTTTCTGAGCTGAAGGAGCTGTGCGATCACTTCAGAAGGGCAGGCTGCTCCTTATTCCTTTGAATAAATTAAAGACTCCGGCGTGTGCACGGAGTCTTTATTTATTAATTTTATGTTGCGCGTCGGTAAATTGAAGGCGAAATTCTTGAAGAGGGGAAGTATTCGTGGTATACTGTATTATAACGATATCACAGAGGAAAATGCACCGATGGCTGAGGATAACAACAAGAATAAAAACGGTATAGATAACGATAAGATCGAATATATCGGTATGGGGGCGAATGCCGACGCGGCAAAGGCGTGGTTTGATAACTTCTGGTATCACCACAAGTGGAAGGTGATCATCACCGCGTTTTTTGTGATCGTTTTCGGTATATGCACATACCAGATAGCCACCCGTGAGGTGCCCGACGTGTACATAATGTACGCAGGCCCCGAGTATATGTCCGCGGGAGACGTTATCGGCTTCAAGTCTGCCATGAGAGAGGTCATGGAGGACTATAACGAGGACGGTGAAAAGGGAATGACCCTTATCACTCTCACCTGCGTTTCGGAGGAAAAGCTTGAAAAGCTGAAGGCAGAGGCTGAGGCCGCAAGCGAGGACTTTTACATAGACATGGCGGCAAACTCCCAGAACAACAAGCAGTTTGGCATGGAGATATTTGCCGGCGAGGCGGTGATCTGCCTGCTCGATCCCTCCCTATACGAAAGCGTACACGAGGAGGGCGGCTTTGTGAAGCTCTCCACCATCTTCTCGGAGGAGGAGCTTTCGGGCCTTGAGCTTTACGATGAGAGCGGTGTGTATCTTCACTCTCTCAATTTCGGGAAGTATTACAGCGCCATGAAGGACCTGCCCGAGGACACGGTGCTTTGCATACGTAAGGTGTCCACCATCTCGGTGTTCAAGGGCAAGAAAAAGTATGAAAAGCTCCACGAGCAGCACGTTGATATGTTCCGCAGCATCGTGCTTTTCCGGTATCCCGAGGGATACGTGCCCGAAACGGAAGCGGCAGAATAAGACGATAAAACGCGAGGTCACCCTCGCGTTTTTTTGTTTTCATTGACACGGGGCGTTCACTGTGATAGTATGAACTTGAGAATTCCGTGCCTTTGCGGCGGAGGTGAAAAAATGAAAAACCTGTTTTCCGAAAACAGTACGATATACATAAGAGACGGTGTTGAGCACACCGCCTGCTGCTATGCAGTCGGAGAGGGGGAAGTGACCCTTGACTGTTCCGACGGCGATATCAGCCTTTATAGGCGTGCCGTGCCGGCGGGCGAGGGCGCATATAAGGTGACGGACGTTTATAAGAATCTGTCAGAGGAGAAGGCGGAGCTTATTTTCGTGATGGAGGTGGCTCCGGGATACGCCCCTGACTTCACTCTCGTGCCTGCAGTTTCATACGACGGCAACCGCTTCGGCACAAACGGCGACCCCAAGGGGCTGTACTGCGACGGCGCTCCCTGGGTCTTCGGCTATTCAAGAACGAGTCTCCCCTCAGCAACGGTAACGGAAGGCGAGGCGGAGGGGAAGCGTCTTTGCACTTGCATTTTTGCAGCCACGGACAGTAAAGAGAGCCTTGTATCGGGCGGAAGCATATACGTAGGCGAGGACGGGCTTGCCCGTCAGCGCATATACCGCCCCGAGGTGGAATCCCCCAAGACCTATTCTCGCAGCGGCGGATACGGCGCCCCCAGATACGATAAGATCACCCTTATGCCGGGCGAAAGCTTCACTGCCACATCTTACATTGTCTCTGTGGAGCCCGAATACCCCAGATTCGGCGTTATCAAGGTGTATGATTTCGCGGCAAAGGTGCTCGATATGACGTCGGCTCCGCAGCACAGCGACGAAGATATATGGCGCCTTGGCCTTATCCACACGAAAAATCTGCTCACCCACGGGCACGGCGGCGGACTTTTCGTGACGGGACTGCGTCCTTCCGGCACCACAGATGAAAACGGACGAATCATATATGAGCGCTGCAGCGGCCACCACGAGCTTGGCTGGTGCGGTCAGAACAGCACCATTATGCTGGCTTACGCCACAGACTACTTCAGAAACGGAAATCGGGAGTCGCTGGACATTGCGCTGACGGCGGTGGACAGCTGGCTGAGATTCGGCACCCGTGAAAACGGCTGGCTCGCATCGCACATCATCGATCTGAGGCGTGAGGAGGTCACCTGCCGCATAAATGCGGACACGGTGAACACGGGCTACGGCGCAATGCAGATGATGAAGCTTGCGGAGCTGCTCCGTGAAAACGGAATGGAAAAGCCGGAGCTTTGGGAAAAGCTCCTGGCTCTTTGCGAGCTCTACTGTTCTCTTTATTCCGATGAGGACGGTATGCCCTCGGCGATCGCAGAGGACGGCACAGCCGCCTCCTACGTTGGCACCGGCGGACTGTTTGCGGGCTTCGCTCTCGTGACGGCGTATAAATACACAAAGAATGAAAAATACCTGGACGTGGCAAAGCGTCTCGTTCGCTATTACAAGGTCCGCGACCTTGACCTTTTTGCCTGCGCGGCCGGAGCGCTGGACACCTCCTGCGTTGACAAGGAATCCTGCTGCCCCTTCCTTCACGTTGCTCTCGATCTTTATGAGATCACGGGAGAGGCGGAATGGATGGAGGTCGCAAAGAAGGCGGCTGTATATCTCGTTTCGTGGATGTTTATGTTCAACGTTATATATAGCGAGGACTCAAACTTCGTGAAAATGGGCTACAGTACAAAGGGCGGCACCGTTGTTTCCGCAAAGCACGCCCACATAGACCCGTGGGGAGGCGTTATCTGTGCCGACATTGAGCGCTATGCAAGGCTCAGCGGCAACGAGGTGTATCACACATTTGCAAGACTTATGTGGGATAACACCACCATGGCTGTGTCCGATGGCATAACCCCCGACCCGAGAGGTAATATCCGCCCCCTGGGCTCTCAGGCGGAGGCATACGCCCACACCCATTGGTTCTTCGACCACAGCGGAGATGAGGGCTTCCCCGGAGGCTACATCAACGACTGGCTCGTTGCGTGGCCTGCAGCTCACAGGCTTGCCACGCTTATGAGAAAGTGGCGCGGCGAGCTTTGACGGAAAACCACAGCAAATAAAGACCCCCGACAGATAATCTGTCGGGGGATTTATATTTGTTATGTTATCTCTCGGGAACGATGAGACCGTAGTTGCCGTCGTCGCGCTTGTAAACAACGCAGGTGTCCTCTGACTGAGAATCAACGAATACGAAGAATTCGTGGCCGAGAAGATTCATCTGAAGAATGGCTTCCTCGGGAGTCATGGGCTTGAAGGGGAACTTCTTCGTGCGGATGATGAGTTCCTTTTCTTCTTCGACGGGGGAGAGCTCGGGAGCCGCTTCCTCAACGGGAACGGTGAACGCGCCTTCACGCATGCGCTTTTCGAGACGGGTCTTGTTCTTTCTGATCTGACGCTCGATAGCCTCAACGCACTCGTCGAGTGCATTCTGGAAGGTGGTGTTCTTCTTTTCGCTGCGGAAAAGAGTACCGTTTGCGGAAATGGTGATCTCAAGGCACTCCTGATCGTGCCTGCGGTTAAAGGTTACAAAGGCTTCGGCACCTTCGCGGAAGAACTTATCAAACTTTGAGATCTTCTTGATAACAAGAGCCTTCAAGTCCTCCGACACGTTCATTTGCTTACCGATTATTGTTGTTTTCATGTGTCTTTACCGCCTTTAACTGGATTACGATAAATCGGATTTCTTTATCGCATCTATATTATACCATAAAAGTGCGGCGAAATAAACATAAAATTGCGGTAATCTGCAAATAAATTTGTAAATATTATTTAGAAACCAGGTAACCTTCGCGGTAAAGAAGCTCAGCGGAGAGCAGACCGCCGCCTGCGGCACCGCGGAGAGTGTTGTGAGAGAGACCGATGAATTTGTAATCGAAAATGGTGTCTTCCTCGAGTCTGCCGACGGAAACGCCCATGCCGCCGCCGATGTTGCGGTCTACAGCGGTCTGAGGACGGTCTTCCTCTTCAAAGTAGGTGATGAACTGCTCGGGAGCGGAGGGGAGACGGAGGCTCTGAGGCTTGCCCTTGAAGCTCTTCCACGCCTCGATGATTTGAGCGCGGGTGGGCTTTTCTTCAAAGTCTACGAAAACAGATGCGAGATGTCCGTCGGAAACGGGAACGCGAACGCAGTGTGCGGAGATCTTAACGTTTTTGTCGGGAACGATGAGCCCGTCAACAACGTCGCCCCAAACCTTGAGGGGCTCCTGCTCGCTCTTTGCTTCCTCGCCGGAAATAAAGGGCTTAACGTTATCGATCATTTCGGGAGTTTCGGCAAGGGTCTTGCCGGAGCCGGAAATTGCCTGATAGGTGGAAACGACAACGCGCTTGATGCCGAAATGGCGAAGAGGTGTCAGCATGGGAACGTAGCTCTGAATGGAGCAGTTGGGCTTGACGCAGATGAAGCCGCGGGTGGTGCCGAGACGCTTCTGCTGGTGAGGGATAACTGCGAGGTGACCTTCGTTGATCTCGGGAATGAGCATGGGAATGTCGGGAACACCGCGGTTTGCAGAGTTGTTGGATACAACGGGAGTTTCAGCCTTGGCGTATGCTTCCTCAAGAGCCAGGACCTCTGCCTTTTTCATATCAACAGCGCAGAAGATAAAATCGCAAAGGGCGGAAACCTCGGAAACCTTGGATGCATCGTAAACTGTCATATCTCCGATGTGCTCGGGCATGGGAGTAGTCATCTTCCAGCGGGAGCCAACGGCTTCGCGATAGGATTTGCCTGCGGAGCGGGGGCTTGCCGCGAGAACGGATATTTCAAAATAAGGGTGATTTTCAAGGAGTGTGATAAAGCGCTGGCCTACCATACCGGTGGCGCCAACGATACCTGCACGAAGTTTTTTCATGACGGTTGCCTTTCTGTGAAGCGCAAGAATAATATCTTAGATATCTATATTATATCATCGGACAGATACTATGTAAATTAATCGTTTGATTGAAAATTTTCCCGTATGGGAATGTAAATTTATAAATGTTTACGAAAAACCGCGGAAATCGGCGTAATTTTTATGCCGTCTATTGAAATAAACGCTTCAGGGCTGTATAATATATGGAGGTAAATATTTATTCTCGAAAGGAATTTTTAATATGCTTTACGTAATGGACCATCCCCTTATCACACATAAGCTCACCATAATGAGAGATAAGAACACCGGCACCAAAGAGTTCCGCGAGCTTCTTTATGAGATCTCCATGCTCATGGCTTATGAGATCACCCGCGACCTTCCTCTCGAAGACGTTGAGATCGAAACTCCCCTCACCAAGATGACGGCAAAGATGCTTGCAGGCAAGAAGATGGCAGTCGTTCCGATCCTTCGTGCAGGTATGGGAATGTCCGACGGCTTCCTCAAGATCGAGCCCGCTGCTAAGGTTGGCCACATCGGTCTTTACCGCGACCACGAAACAAAGAAGCCCGTTGCATATTACTGCAAGCTGCCCGATGACATTGCGAACCGTCTCGTTATCGTGACAGACCCCATGCTGGCAACCGGCGGCTCCGCTGTTGACGCTATCACCATGCTCAAGGACAGCGGCTGCACCAATATCAAGTTCATGTGCCTTGTTGGCGCTCCCGAGGGCGTTGCTTATCTTGAAAGCGTACACCCCGACGTTGACATCTACATGGGCGCACTCGACGAATGCCTCAACGACAATAAGTATATCGTTCCCGGTCTCGGTGACGCAGGCGACAGAATCTTCGGAACCCTCTGATGAGACTTCTCACTGTCGGCGAAAACGACGCAGGACAGCGCCTTGACAAATTTCTGTCTAAGGTGACGGTGGGAATGCCGAAATCGCTGCTTTATAAATACATCCGTCAGAAATGCGTGAAGGTGAACGGCAAGCGCGCCGATCCCGCCGATATGCTTTCTCTAGGCGATGAGATAAAGCTGTTTATCAGCGACGAATTCTTTCCCGGCGGAGGAAAGCTTCCGGTAGCGTCCATTAAGCCGAAGCTTACCGTTGTGTACGAGGACGGTAATATCATAATATGCGATAAGCCTGTGGGAGTGCTGGTTCATTCCGGCGATGCCGACGGCGAAGCCTCAGACGATAAGAACACTCTTATCGGTCATATTCAGGCATATCTTTACGGCAAGGGCGAATACGACCCGGAAAAGGAAAACACCTTCGCCCCTGCGCTTTGCAATCGCATCGACAGAAACACGCGCGGTCTCGTTATTGCGGCAAAGAATGCCGCAGCACTTCGCGAGATGAACCATATAATCAAGCACCGGCTTATCGAAAAGTGCTATCTTTGTGCCGTTCACGGAAGGCCGAAGCCCGTGTCCGGGACCCTTCGCGGATATTTGCGCCGTGAGGGCGACGGAGGCGTTAAGGTGTACCGTGAAAACGTTCGCGGCTCGAAGGAGATCGTCACGAAATATAAAACCGTGGCAACGGCGCCTTATGAGGGCGGGGAGATATCCCTTTGCGAGATCGGACTTGTGACGGGACGGACCCATCAGATACGCGCTCATATGGAGTCGGCGGGCTGGCCTCTTCTGGGAGAGGGCAGATACGGCAAAAATGCTGCCGACAAAAAGCACGGATACCGATCTCAGGCACTGTGCGCCTGGAAGGTCACCTTCCGCCTTGGCGAATATGAGGGAACCCTTTCGTATCTTGACGGAAAGAGCGTTTCTCTCGACAAAAATACCGTTGACTTTATGCGTGAATTCAAATAACTGCATAGAGAATTGAAAAACGCATCGCATCGGAGGTGATGTTATTATCCCTCCGATGCTTGTTTGTTTATGAAAGGAGATGGCTCCTTGTGAAAAAAGCATTGACGGCGGCGGCTCCCTCGCTGTCTGCCGTATTAATGGGACTCGTTGTCTCATACTTTGTGCCGGCGGCACTCCAGTGGGTGTCGATGGTGCCCTTTTTGCTCATACTTTTCTCCGCCGCTGAAAAAACGGAGAAAATGAGCGTGAAGCGCGCATACGGGAAGGGATTTTTGTATTTCTACCCCTATTATCTTCTCGTGTGGTATTGGTTTCTGACCATGTACCCCCTGGACTTTACGGGGCTCTCGAAGGGGGCGGCTCTCGTTGCCGTTTTGTTTGCGTGGCTGGGGCTTCCTCTGCTGCAGGCGCTGTTTGCCGCGTGGCAGGTGCCGCTTTTCCTTCTTGCGTCGGGCTCGTGCCTGCTGAAGGGAAAGGGGAGAGGGCTCGCTCTTCCTCCGGTATATGCGCTGATATACGTTGTATTCGAGTGGGCGCAGACACTTACGTGGGCGGGAGTTCCCTGGGGACGGCTCGCCGTCGGACAGGGATTTCACCCTGTGTTCCTTGGCACAGCGTCACTTTTGGGCTCCTATTTCGTTTCCTTCGTTATCGTTTCTGTGAACGGATACGTTGCGGAGGCGGTGTATTCCCGCAAAAACAGGACTGCGGTCTCGTCCCTTTCGCTGGGGCTTGCCGCGGCTGTATTCGCGGTGAATCTCGGTGCGGGGGCGCTTGTGAACCTTTGCCGCAGCGAGGACGATGCGGACAGACGCGTTTCCGTGGGCGTGCTTCAGGGAAACGTATCGTCGAAGGATAAGTGGGCAGACGAAGGCTTTTACAATCTCACGAGCGTGTACGGCAGGCTCACCTCCGCCGCCGCTGAGGATGGCGCCGACGTGGTGCTTTGGACGGAGACCTCGCTCCCATACGTTTTGAATTCATACACGTTCCTTGAAAGCTTCGTTTCCGACGTGGCAGACGTGAACGACGTAACGCTTCTTGCCACGGGCTTCTGGAGCCTTGAGAACGAAGACGGAGAATACGGTGAGTACAACGCCGTTATGACGGTTTCTCCCGAGGGTGAGATCGACGAAGATAATATTTACGGCAAGCGCAAGCTGGTGCCCTTCGGCGAATTCGTGCCCTACGAGGAGCTTGTGAAAAAGCTCGTTCCGCCTCTTGCCTCCCTTGCGATGTTTGAAAGTGCCGTTTCCACTGGCGACAGCGCGAAGGTGCAGAGCACGGGATACGGCAAGGTGGGAGCCCTTGTGTGCTTCGATTCCATTTACGAGGATTTCGCACGTGAGGCGGTGAATGAGGGGGCTGAGCTTCTTACCGTTTCCACAAACGATTCCTGGTTTGGCGAAAGCGCTGCTCTTTATCAGCACACGGCTCAGGCAGTGCTCCGCGCCATTGAAACGGACAGATACGTTGCCCGCGCCGGCAACACGGGCTATTCCTGCATCATATCGCCGGCAGGCGAGGTGCTGGAGGCGCTTCCCATAAACACGGAGGACTATTTCGTGGCCGACGTTTATATGAGAAGCACCGTGACCCTTTATTCCCGCATCGGAAACGTTTTCGTGCTGCTTGCAGCTGCCGTTGCGGCTGTGCTTGCGGCAGATTCCCTTATATATAATAAAATGAAGAAAAAGAGCGCAGCTCCGAGGTCTGTGATCTACGAAGCCTGCAGACTCGGTATGGATGATGCTGACACCGCCGTTACGGTGTATAACGACGGCAGGGAAGCCATAGCGGAGCTTGGCATCGATCAATGGCAGGATGGCTACCCGTCGCGCTCCGTAACTGTGGCCGATATTGAGGCCGGAATGCTGTGGGCGGCACGCGACAAAGCGAACGGCGCCATAGCGGCCACGGCGGTGATGATGCCCGCGCCCGACCACGATTATGACGTTATCGCAGGTAAATGGCTTTCGGACAGCGGCAGATACGTTGCCGTACACAGAGTGGCAACGGCGAAGGCGTACCGCGGACTCGGCGCCGCAGGCTATCTTTTCGGAGAGATCGAAGGGATGGCAAGAGCGGAAGGCGTTGCTTCCCTGCGGGTAGACACTCACAGAGGAAACAGAGTGATGCAGAGATTCCTCGAAAAACGCGGCTTCAGCCTTTGCGGCGAGATAACGCTTTCCCACGGCGACGGCGACAGAATTCGCCTTGCATATGAGAAGCTCCTCTGACGTGAAAACAAAAAAATGTCGCAATAATCACGTTTTTATTGTGGACACCGGGCTTTTGCGGGATTATAATTGAATCGAAGAACTTAGATAAAGCTTATTTTAATAAAGTGAGAGGTTTGTTATGGCATATCTTATTGGTATCGATATAGGAACATCCGGAACCAAAACGGTTCTTTTTGACGAAGCAGGCACTAAGCTCGCCTCCAAGACCGTTGAGTATCCTCTTTATCAGCCTCACGAGGGCTGGGCAGAGCAGGAGCCCGGAGACTGGTGGGAGGCCACCGTTGAGGGAATCGCTGCTGTGACCGCAAACGTTAACAAGAGTGAGATCCGCGGCATCGGTCTTTCGGGACAGATGCACGGCCTCGTTATGCTGGACGGCAACGGAGAGGTCCTCCGCCGCAGCCTTATCTGGTGCGACCAGAGAACGGCAAAGCAGTGCGACGAGATCACCGAGCGTGTGGGCGCCGATAAGCTTATGCAGATCACCATGTCTCCCGCGCTTACTGGCTTCACCGCATCGAAGATCCTGTGGGTGAGAGAGAACGAGCCCGAAATATACGAAAAATGCAAAACCATCCTTCTGCCGAAGGACTATATCAGATTCATGCTCACCGGCGAAAAGGCAACTGAGGTGTCCGATGCTTCCGGAATGCAGCTTCTCGACATTGCGGGACGCACCTGGTCCGGCGAGGTACTCTCCGCTCTCGAAATAGACCGTGAGCTTCTCGGCCGCGTTTACGAGTCCTCTGAGATCACCGGCGTGATCAGCGAAGGGGCTTCCGCGCTTACGGGACTTCCCGCAGGTATTCCCGTTGTGGGCGGCGCCGGAGATAATGCGGCATCCGCTATCGGATGTGGCGTTGCCGTGGGCGGCAAGGCCTTCACCACCATCGGCACAAGCGGCGTTGTGTTTGCTCACAGCCCCGAGGTTGCATACGATCCCAAGGGAAGAATACACAGCTTCTGCGCAGCTGTGCCCGGTGAATGGCACGTTATGGGTGTGGTTCAGTCTGCCGGTCTTTCTCTGCGCTGGTTCCGTGACAACTTCTGCTCTCCCGAATATGCCGAGGCGGAGAAGCGCGGCGTAGACGTATACCGCGTTATGGACGAATACGCGGCAAAGGCGCCCGTTGGCTCAAACAAGCTCCTTTACCTGCCTTATCTTATGGGTGAACGCACTCCTCATCTGGATCCCTTTGCGAAGGGTGCCTTCATCGGCCTCACCGCAAGACACACCCGCCACGATATGCTCCGCTCCGTTATGGAGGGCGTGACCTTCGCTCTTTGTGACAGCCTCTCCCTTTTCGGTGCTGCCGGCATCAGCGTTGGCGAAATGATGGCGTGCGGCGGCGGCTCCTCCAGCCCCCTCTGGAGACAGATGCTTGCCGATGTTTTCAACTGCAGAGTTGAAACGGCGGCTTCCAACGAAGGCGGCGCTCTCGGCGCGGCTCTTCTTGCGGCTGCGGGCACCGGTATCTACAGTGGTGTACGCGAGGCCTGCGATGCCGTTATCAAGGTGAAGGATTATTGCGATCCCATCGCGGAGAATGCGAAGATCTATGCCGAGCTTTACGCTATATACACCGAGCTTTACGGCAAGATCAAGGCAGACTGCGCTGCTCTTTCCGCACTCGAATTCTGAGTTGGTTATTATTAATATAATTCGATTAATAATCAAACAACGTTGTATCAATGTTGACAAGATATGTTCTTGTGTGATATAATTATCGAAACCCGAAAAGGTAACACGATTAATTTTTTTTTGGAGGATTTCTGAAATGAGAAAGCTCACAGCTATTCTGCTCGCGCTTCTTATGGTTGTTTCCGTATGCCTCACTGCTTGCAGCGACGATTCCGGCATGCCCCCTGTTGGCGGCGAGACCGGCGACGGCGCAGGCACCGGCGATGCAGGTAACGATACCGAAGACGCAGGCGGAGAAGAAGACGAAGGCGACGACGAAGAAGACACCTATTACCCCGACCCCGACGCTGATTTCGGCGGTTATCTCGCACTCGGCGGCGAAAACGGTAAGGTATACTTCGACGAAGTTAAGGTAGTTTCCGTACAGGGCGGCTTCACCCTTATCGAAAAGACCTTTGAAGAAGAAGATAACAATCTCGATGGCTTCACCTATATGACCGCTGACGGCGGCACATGGGGCGGCGAAGCTTCCGACTGGGTTATCGAAACCATCGAAACTCCCCCTGCAAAGGAAGGCGAAGAATCCACCTTCAATAACGCTCTCACCATCAACACCGATTCTACCGGCAGCATGATCGTTATGGGTGGCGAAGACTGGAACCTCGTTCGTTTCTCTGCTAAGGTAATGCTTGAAGAAGGCGCCGGCGGCGTTAAGCTTTACTTCGGCGTTAAGGATGCTAAGAACTACTACGTTCTCGACATCGGCGACGGCGACAACAGCTCTGTTTCCGTTAAGCACTGCAAGGATGGCGTTATCACCACCGACACCATCGACCTTGCTTACACCTGCCCCTATGGCGAATGGTTCCCCCTCAGCGTTAACATGACTGCTAACACTGCTAAGATCTACATTGCCGGCACTCAGATGTTCGAAGCTTACAAGGAAACTCCTGCTGAAGACGTTCTCTTCGGCGGTATCGGCTTCGGTACCTGGAGCACCAAGTACTCCATCGACAACGTTAAGGTTACCAGCTACCTCACCGGCGACGTTATTTACGAAAACGATTTCACCAACGAGACCCTCAAGGATTCCGATTGGACCGCGTTTGACGCAGCAGACGGCGAATGGACCACTCTCGTTGACGGCGGCGACTGGCACGATGACTGGGCTGTTGTAGACAACGGCGATGAGCATGGCAACATCCTCAAGCTCGACTACCTCTGCACCACCATGACCGGCGGCGCTATCATCCTTACCGAAAGCATCGGCAACAAGGATTGGAACAACTACATCTTCGAATTCGACGCTCGCCGTGACGGCGGTGCAGAAGGCTTCATGCCTTACTTCGTTGTTGAAGACGTTGCTGATCCCGCATCCGCTGACTTCATCAGATGGAACCAGGGCGGTTGGGGCAACACCCAGACCTGCTTCCAGGCTTGCTCCGGCGGTTCTCTCACCAACGGCACTCAGACTGCTGAAAAGTATGCAGACGGCGAATGGTACCACGTTACCATCTACGTTGTAGGCAGCAGCGTTTACGGTTGCGTAAACGGACAGCTCGTTTCCGCTCTCATCAAGTAATCAAGGCTTGATCGCGAAAATATGAATGATCGGTCCCCGAGGCTTCGGCCTCGGGGATCTTGCTTTTGCCGCAGAAAAAACTATTGTGAAAACTGCACAAAAATCCACGGAAAAGTTTGTTGGAATTTCTATCAGGAAAAATGAAAAAATGTTGAAATAAAAGCTGAAAAACTATTGCAAAATCAAGGTTTGTGTGATAAAATTGATAAGCTTGGTGTGCGAAGAAGCGGAAGGTAGCTGCCCAAGGCAGGAAATTTCCGTGGAGTATGTCCGACCAAAGAGTCGGGCGGGCCAAATGAACCGTACGGTGAAGTGCGCGTTTTTATGCCTGATATAGCCGCCGATACAGCATTACCTGTGTGAACGCTGGTCGGTTCTATTTTTGGACAGAGAATAAACGCACGAAGCCGTGTACAGTACATCGCCCCACTTGTAGTAATAATATAAGGAGGCAGCAAACGTGGCAGCAAACGATAAGATCAATGTTCGTGTAAAGGGTTATGACCACACTCTCGTAGACGCGGCAAGCGTTAAGGTAGTTGAGGCAGCTAAAGCAAACGGCGCCGAAGTATCCGGACCTATTCCGCTTCCTACCGAAAAGGAAATCGTAACCATTCTCCGTGCAGTTCACAAGTATAAGGACAGCCGTGAGCAGTTCGAACAGAGAACACATAAGAGACTCGTTGTTATCAAGAAGCCGTCACAGAAGGTGATTGAGGCGTTGATGAAGATCGAGCTCCCCGCGGGAGTAGAAATCGAAGTTAAGCTTTAATTCCCGGCTAACGACCAAAAAAGCCACCGATCCGAATGACGACGCGAAAATAAAGAAGAAAATGCGTACGGTTCGAGTTTAGGTCATGTCATGGCGAACGGGGTGGCTCCCGTACTACCACCGCCCTGACCAATAACCAAAACAGGAGGAAACAAACTCATGAAGAAAGCCATCATAGGCAAGAAGCTCGGAATGACCCAGATCTTCGACGAAGCCGGCAACATGATCCCCGTTACCGTAATCGAAGCAGGTCCGTGTCCCGTAGTTCAGAAGAAGACCAAGGAAACAGACGGTTACGAAGCACTTCAGCTCGGTTTCATGGATGTGAAGGAGTCGAAGGTTTCCAAGCCCGTAGCAGGTCAGTTCAAGCGCGCAGGCGTAGCAGCAAAGCGCCATCTTAAGGAATTCCGTATCGAAGACATCAGCTCCGTTGAAGTTGGTTCCGTGATCACCGCCGATACCTTCGCCGCAGGCGAGAAGGTCGATGTAACGGGCATCACCAAGGGCCGCGGTTACACCGGTGCTGTTAAGAGATGGAATCTCGCAACTCTCCGTATGACTCACGGTACTGGTCCTATCCACCGTCAGTCCGGTTCGATGGGCGTTATTGACCCCGCGCACATCTTCAAAAACAAGAAAATGGCAGGTCAGTACGGTAACGAACAGGTTACCATTCAGAACCTTGCTATCGTTAAAGTTGATGCGGAAAAGAACCTTATCGCAGTTAAGGGTGCCGTTCCCGGTGCTCGCGGCGGTATCGTGTTCATCCGTGACAGCGTGAAAGCATAAGTAGGAGGAGAAGAGAATGCCTAATATTAAAGTGGTTGATATGACCGGCGCATCCGTCGGTGAAATCACATTATCGGATAAGATCTTCGCGGCCGACATTAACGGTGCGGTCCTCCATTCGGCTGTAAGAGCGTACCTTCTCAATCAGAGACAGGGCACACAGTCCACTCTCACCAGAACCGAAGTTTCCGGCGGCGGTAAGAAGCCCTGGAGACAGAAGGGTACCGGTCGTGCGAGACAGGGCTCCCGCAGAGCTCCTCAGTTCGTACACGGCGGTATAGCTCTCGGCCCCAAGCCCCGCAGCTACCGTGTTTCGATGACCAAGAAGACCAAGCGCGTTGCAATGTTCAGCGCACTTTCCAGCAAGGTTGCCGGCGGCGATATGATCGTCATCGACAAGATCGAAACCAACGAATACAAGACGAAGACTATGGTTAACATGCTCGCAGCTGTTGGCGCAAAGAAGAAGGCTCTCGTAGTTCTTGACAATAACGACGCTTGCGTTGTTAAGTCCTTTGCTAACATCCCCGGCGTTAAGACTGCTCAGTATAACACCATCAACGTCTACGACATCCTTAATTGTGATACCTTCATCGTAGCACGCGGTGCGGTAGAAAAAATCGAGGAGGTTTACGCGTAATGAGATTTGCAGAAGACGTAATCCTTGCTCCGGTAATCACTGAAGCAAGCATGTCCAGACTCGGTGAAAAGAAGTACACATTCCGTGTTGCACCGAAGGCGACAAAGCCCGAGATCGCAACTGCAGTTGAGAAGCTTTTCGGCGTAAAGGTTTCCGCAGTTAACACGATCAACATGAAGAGAAAGCCCAAGAGACTCCGCGTATCCCAGGGATACACCGCAGCTTGGAAAAAGGCGATCGTAACGCTCACCGAAGATTCCAAGCCCATCGAGTTCTTCGAAGGTATGTATTAATTAGGGAGGTCAGAACAAAATGCCTACTATTAAATATAAGCCTACGACTCCCGGTAGACGTGGCATGACCGTTGCTTCTTTCGACGAGGTTACCAAGTTCTCTCCCGAGAAGAGCCTCATCGTTACCAAGAAGAAGCACGCCGGACGTAACAATACCGGTAAGATCACCGTTCGTCACCACGGCGGCGGTAACAAAGTTAAGTACCGTATCGTTGACTTCAAGCGTCAGAACGAAGGCGCTGCTACCGTTATCGGTGTCGAGTACGACCCCAACAGAAGTGCTTACATCGCACTCGTTCAGTATGAAAATGGCGCAAAGAGCTACATCATCGCTCCCGTTGGCGTAAAGCCCGGCGACGTGCTCCTCTCCGGCTCCAAGATCGACATCAAGCCCGGTAACACGCTTCCCATATCTGACATTCCCGTTGGTACCATCATTCACAACATCGAGCTCTACCCCGGTAAGGGCGCGCAGCTCGTACGTTCCGCAGGTGCTCAGGCTCAGCTTATGGCTAAGGAAAACGGCACCGCACAGGTTCGTCTCCCCTCCGGTGAGGTTCGCAAGGTTCGCCTCGATTGCAAGGCTACTATCGGTCAGATAAGCAACATCGAGCACGACACCGTTAAGATCGGTAAGGCCGGCAGAAAGCGCCACATGGGCGTTCGTCCTACTGTTCGCGGTTCCGTAATGAACCCCTGTGATCACCCGCACGGTGGTGGTGAGGGCAGATCTCCCATCGGTCATCCCGGCCCGCTTACTCCTTGGGGCAAGCCCGCTCTCGGATATAAGACCCGTAAGAAGAACGCTCGCACTGAGAAGAACATCGTAAAGCACAGAAACGGTAAATAAGGAGGACTGAACAAATGAGCAGAAGCTTAAAGAAAGCGCCGTTCGTTGAAGAAAAGCTCTACGCAAGAATTTGCGCTATGAACGAAAAGGGCGACAAAAAGGTCCTTAAGACTTGGAGCCGTGCATCTACGATCTTCCCTGAGTTCGTCGGTCACACGATCGCTGTTCACGACGGCAAGAAGCATGTTCCGGTATACGTTACCGAAGACATGGTAGGACACAAGCTCGGCGAATTCGCCCCCACCCGTACGTTCAAAGGCCACGCAGGCTCGAAGACGTCCAACAACGGTAAGTAATACGTTAAATTAAACGGAGGTCAAAAACCTAAAATGGAAGCTGTTGCATATTTGAAATATGTGCGCGTTTCGCCCATCAAGGTCAAGACAGTGCTCGATCTTATCCGCGGCAAGGACGTGGAGACGGCAATGGGTATTCTCAAGAATACACCCAAGGGCGTGTGCGAAGATCTTATCAAGCTCCTCAAGAGCGCTACGGCGAACGCAGAAAATAATTTCGAGATGGATGCAAGCAAGCTCTATATTTCTGAGTGCTTCGTTTGCCCCGGCCCCACTCTTAAGAGATGGATGCCCAGAGCAAAGGGAAGCGGAGACAGAATCCTCAAGAGAACTTGCCACATCACTCTCAAAGTGAAAGAAAGAAACTAAAGGAGGTCAATTACTAATATGGGTCAGAAAGTTAATCCCCACGGCATGCGTGTTGGTGTAATCAAAGACTGGGACTCGAGATGGTATGCCTCCGATGAAAAGTTCGGCGATACACTCGTTTCCGATTACAACCTGAGAAAGTATCTCAAGAATAAGCTTCAGGCTGCTGGCGTTCCTAAGGTAGAAATCGAACGCGCAAACGGCAGAATCAAAGTTATCATCCACTGCGCAAAGCCCGGTCTCGTTATCGGTCCTAAGGGCGCAGCAATCAACGAACTCAAGGCAGAGATCGAAGCAAAGGCTGGCATGCCCGCTTCCGTTTCCGTTGTTGAGATTCGCAACATCGATATGGACGCACAGCTCGTAGCTGAAAAGATCGCTGGCGATCTTGAACGCAGAATCTCCTTCCGCCGCGCAATGAAGCAGGCGATCGCGAGAACGATGAAGTGCGGAGCAAAGGGTATCAAGACCTGCTGCAGCGGTCGTCTCGGCGGTGCGGAAATCGCACGCACTGAGCACTACCACGAAGGCACCATCCCGCTCCAGACCCTTCGTGCGGACATCGACTATGGCTTCTGGGAAGCCAACACCACTTACGGAAAGATCGGCGTCAAGGTATGGATCTACAAGGGCGAAGTTCTTCCCGAAATCCAGAGATCCGGCTCTGAAAAGCCCGCTGCTCCTCGCGACAGACGCGACAGACGCAACGGTGACAGACGCGACAGACGCAACAACGGCGAAAGACGTTACAACAACAATAACGGCGAGCGTCGTCACAATGGCGAAAGAAGAGAAAGAGCTCCGAGAGAAGGAGGCGCGAAGTAAGCTATGTTAATGCCTAAAAGAGTAAAATACAGACGCGTACAGCGCGGCCGTCTTAAGGGTGAAGCACATCGCGGCAACACCATTTCCAACGGTAGCTACGGTCTCGTTGCTCTCGAACCCGCTTGGATCACAAGCAATCAGATCGAGGCAGCCCGTATCGCTATGACCAGATACACCAAGCGTGGCGGTAAGGTTTGGATCAAGATATTCCCTGACAAGCCCGTAACCGAGAAGCCTGCTGAAACCCGAATGGGTTCCGGTAAGGGTTCCCCCGAATACTGGGTTGCAGTGGTTAAGCCCGGTAGAGTTATGTTCGAAATGGACGGAGTAAGCGAAGAGGTCGCAAAGGAAGCTATGCGTCTTGCATCTCACAAGCTCCCCATTAAGTGCAAATTCGTATCCAAGGAAACCACCGAGAGTGAAGAAAAAGAGGAGGCATAATAGAGATGAAAGCAACTGAACTCCGCGAAATGACCTCCGAACAGCTCACCGAAAAGCTCAACGAGCTTAAGAGAGAGCTCTTCAACCTCCGTTTCCAGCACGCTATCAAACAGCTTGACAACACCCACAAGATCGTTGAAGTCAAGCGTGACATCGCTCGTGTAATGACCATACTTCACGAGAAGGAAGCATAAGGAGGACGTGTCATGAGTGAAGAACGCAATATGCGCAAAACCCGTACGGGTATCGTAGTATCCGATAAGATGGACAAGACTGTTGTCATCGCTATCAAGGATAACGTAAGACACCCGCTTTACGGAAAGATAATCAAGCGTACCTCGAAGATCCATGCTCACGATGAAAACAACATCTGCGGCATCGGTGACAAGGTAACAGTGATGGAGACAAGACCTCTTTCCAAGACGAAGAGATGGCGCGTTGTCGAAATCGTAGAAAAGGCTAAATAAGGAGGACACGAAGAATGATTCAGCAAGAGTCATATTTGAAGGTTGCCGATAATACCGGCGCCAAAGAGCTTATGTGCATCCGTGTTCTCGGCGGTACCGGCAGACGTTATGCCAACATTGGTGACGTAATCATCTGCACCGTTAAGAAGGCTGCTCCCGGCGGTATGGTTAAGAAGGGCGAAGTCGTAACGGCTGTCGTAGTAAGAACTGTACACGGACTTAAGAGAGCTGACGGCTCCTCGATCAGATTTGACGAGAACGCAGCAGTCATCATCAGAGACGATAAGAACCCCAGAGGAACACGTATATTTGGACCTGTAGCTCGTGAGCTTCGCGAGAAGGACTATCTCAAGATCCTTTCTCTCGCTCCCGAAGTACTTTAACGGAGGAATTCGGTAATGAATAAGAAACTTAATATTAAGACCGATGATACCGTAGTAGTCATCTCCGGTAACGATAAGGGCAAGCGCGGCAAGGTAACAGCTGTTTCCCCTAAGGAAGGCAAGGTTATCGTGTCCGGTGTTCACGTCGTTCACAAGCACACAAAGCCGAGAAGACAGGGTGATACCGGTGGTATCATCGACGTAGAAGGCGCTATCTATGCGTCCAAGGTACAGCTCTGGTGCCCTAAGTGCGAAAAGGGTGTCAGAATCAAGCACAAGTTTACCGAAGGCAAAGACGGCAAACAGGTAAAGGTTCGCGTCTGCGCTAAGTGCGGCGAAGAGCTTTGATCGGAGGCAAGGTAAATGGCAACTGCAAGATTAAAAGTAACTTATAAAGAAGAAATCGCACCGGCTCTCATGAAGAAATTCGAGTATAAGAGCCCGATGCAGATCCCTAAGCTCGATAAGGTAGTCGTAAACGTAGGCTGCGGCGATGCTAAGGACAACGCGAAGGTAATCGATAACGTAATCGCAGAGCTTTCTCTCATCACCGGACAGAAGGCAATCGCGACCACCGCTAAGAAGTCTGTTGCAAACTTCAAGCTCCGTGCGGGCATGAAGATCGGTGCAAAGGTAACTCTCCGCGGCGAGACCATGTACGAATTCATCGATAAGCTCTTCAACTTTGCTCTTCCCAGAGTAAGAGACTTCAAGGGAATCAATCCTAACGGCTTCGACGGTCGCGGTAACTACGCGCTGGGCCTCAAGGAACAGCTTATCTTCCCTGAAATCGAGTACGATAAGATCGATAAGATCCGCGGTATGGACATCGTTTTCGTAACGACTGCCAACACCGACGAAGAAGCGAAAGAGCTGCTCACTCTTATGGGCGCTCCCTTCGAGAAAGAATAATTAAAGGGGAAAACAGAAGATGGCAAAAACAGCTATGATCCTGAAACAGCAGAAGCCGGCGAAGTTCTCTACTCGTAGATACAATCGCTGCAAGATCTGCGGACGCCCCCACGCTTATCTGCGCAAGTACGGCATCTGCCGTATCTGCTTCCGTGAACTCGCATACAAGGGCGAGATCCCGGGCGTAAAAAAGGCATCCTGGTAAATTAATACCGAATAAAACCCAACTGACCGGCAGGAAACACCGCATAAGCGGTGTTTGACCGCGGACAGGCAGCCGCAGGGAATGCGGCAGCAAGACAAATTTTAACTTGCAAAGGAGTTTAAGAAACACATGCAAATGTCAGACGTAATCGCCGATATGCTTACACGCATCAGAAACGCCAACAACGCAAAGCACGCAACCGTTGACGTTCCGGCATCCAATCTCAAGAAGTCCATCGCCGAAATCCTCCTCAACGAAGGCTACATCAAGAGCTACCAGATCATCGAGGACGGCAAGCAGGGCATCATCCGTATCGCTCTTAAGTACGAAAACGGCAAGGAAAGAGTTCTCCGCGGTCTCCGCAGAGTTTCCAAGCCCGGTCTTCGTATCTACTCCGGCTGCGAAGATATGCCGAGAGTTATGAACGGTCTCGGAATCGCAATCGTTTCCACATCTAAGGGCATCATGACAGACAAGCAGGCTCGCGCAGCTCACATCGGCGGCGAAGTTCTCGCTTTCGTTTGGTAATCAGGAGGTACGAACATGTCGAGAATAGGCAGAAAAGAAATCGTAGTTCCTGCAGGTGTAGAGGTGAAGGTTGAAGCCGGTAACCTCGTAACCGTAAAGGGCCCCAAGGGAACACTTACTCAGAAGCTTTCCTCCAGAATGGAGATTAAGCAGGATGGCAACATCATCACCGTTACCCGTCCCTCCGATGAAAAGATGGACAGATCTCTCCACGGTCTCACCCGTACCCTCCTCGCTAACATGATCGATGGCGTAGAAAAGGGCTATGAGAAGAAGCTCGAAATCGTTGGTACCGGTTACAGAGCCGCACTCAACGGCAAAACTCTCGTACTCAATCTCGGATATTCTCACGATATCAAGATGGAGCCCGAAGCAAACATGACTTTCGAAGTACCCAACGCGAACACCATCATTGTTAAGGGTATCGATAAGCAGAGAGTCGGTCAGGTTGCAGCGGAAATTCGCGGTACCCGTCCTCCGGAACCCTATCATGGCAAGGGCGTTAAGTACGAAGGCGAAAAGATCCGTCGCAAGGCCGGTAAGACCGGTAAGTAATAGGAGGAGCGGAATAGTATGGTTAACAAGAAAGACAAGAATGCAGCACGTCTTAAGAGACATGCTCGCGTCAGAGCTAAAATCAGCGGCACTCCCGAGTGCCCCCGTCTGTGCG
>JAZMZX010000023.1:0-4018 GCA_045586225.1 Eubacteriales bacterium | reverse complement strand
TGCGTTTCCGTGGTCAGCGGTGATTACAGCAACGCCGCCAAGCTCGTCGATAACGTCGAGGATTCTCTTAAGCTGAAGGTCGAGAGCTTCCATGCTGCAGCGTGTAGCCGCGTAGTTACCGGTGTGACCGACCATATCGCCGTTGGGGAAGTTTACGCGGTAGTAATCATACTTGCCGGAGCGGAGAGCCTCGATGAGAGCATCGGTGATCTCTGCGCACTTCATCCAGGGGCGCTGCTCGAAGGGGATAACGTCGGAGGGGATCTCAACGAAGGTCTCAAGCTCATCGTCAAACTTGCCGGAGCGGTTGCCGTTCCAGAAATAAGTTACGTGGCCGTACTTCTGAGTTTCGGAGATAGCATAGGAACGGATCTTCGTTGCCGCAAGATATTCGCCCATAGTGTTGGAGATCTCAGGGGGAGAAACGAGATAGTTCTTGGGAATGTGAAGGTCGCCGTCGTATTCAAGCATACCTGCGTAAATAACGCTGGGAACTCTCACGCGGTCAAACTTATCAAAGTCTTCGCCGGCTTCGAAGGTCTTGGAGATCTCGATAGCGCGGTCGCCGCGGAAGTTGTAGAAGATAACGCTGTCGCCATCGTTTACGGTGCCAACGGGAGCGCCGTTTTCAGCGATAACGAATGCGGGAAGGTCCTGGTCAAGAACGGGGGCTTCTGCTCTGTAGGTGTTGATAGCCTCTTCAGCAGATGCAAACTGTCTGCCTTCGCCAAGCACGTGGCAGTGCCAGCCGCGCTCAACCATGCTCCAGTTAGCCTCGTATCTGTCCATGGTGATGTTCATACGTCCGCCGCCGGAAGCGATCTTAACGTCGAAGCTGTCGTCGCGGAGGGAAGCGATGAATTCCTCGAAGGGGAGAACGTACTCAAGTGCGGAGGTCTCGCCAACGTCACGTCCGTCAAGGAGCGTGTGGATGCGAACGGTCTTAACGCCGTCTGCCTTTGCGCGAACGATCATTGCCTTTAAGTGGTCGATGTGGGAATGTACGTTACCGTCGGAGAAAAGTCCGAGGAAGTGAAGGGTAGATGAGTTTTCAATAACGTTGCCGACGAGTTTCTTCCAGGTTTCGGAGTTGAAGAGCTTTTCAGATTCGATGGAGAGGGTTACGAGCTTTGCACCCTGCGCGAATACCTGACCGGAGCCGAGAGCATTGTGGCCAACCTCAGAGTTGCCCATATCGTCGTCGGAGGGGAGACCTACGGCAGTACCGTGTGCACGGAGGGTTACCATAGGATAGTTTGCCATAAGAGCGTCGAGTGTGGGGGTGTACGCCTCGGAAACAGCATTGCCTGCACCGGAGGGAGCGATACCTACGCCGTCCATAACGATGGTGAGAACGGGCCCCTTAACACCGTCAAAATTTGCGAGTTTCTTTAATTCTGCCATTTTATTAATACCTTTCTTTTCGGTAAAAATTATCGTAAGCCATAGCTTCTATTATTATACTATATTTTCCCGCAAAATAAAAGAGTGTGACGAAAAAAAGAGCGGGCGGAGAAAGAAAAAAGCATCCCCCCGGAATTTCCGAGGGGATCTTGATAATGGTGTCAATGTGTAGTTGTGCTTTTATATTAACCGAAAAGCTTAGCGAGCAGGTCCACAACGTTGAATTCCGCGAATACGGGAACTGCAACGAGAGAAACCGTTGACATGATCTTGATGAAAATGTCGAGGCAGGGGCCAACGGTATCCTTGAGCGGGTCGCCAACGGTGTCGCCAACGACAGCAGCATCGTGTGTGTCGGAGCCCTTACCGTGACCTTCCACGCCGCCGGTCTCAATGTATTTCTTGCCGTTATCCCATGCGCCGCCGGAGTTGCCGCAGAAGATAGCGAGCATGATGGAGGCGAGAGTGGAGCCGATGATGAGGCCGCCAACGAATTCGGGTCCGAAGAGGAATCCGCAGGCAACGGGAACAACGATAGCAAGGAGAGAGGGGAGCTTCATCTCGCCGATGGCGCCCTTGGAAGAGATGCTGATGCAGGTCTTGTAGTCGGGAGTTTCCGTTCCGTCGAGGATGCCGGGGTATACCTTAAACTGACGGCGAACCTCGTCTACCATCTTGCGCGCTGCCTTTGCAACAGCATCGATGAGGATACCGGAGAAAAGGAAGGGAAGCGCGGCACCGATAATGGCACCTGCAAGGATCATAGGCGTCATCATGTTGAGAACGAGTTCGGATCCGGGCTCGTTGAAGGAATAGAGATAGGAGATCATCAGCGCAAGAGCGGCGAGGGCACCGGAGCCGATGGCAAAGCCCTTGCCGATAGCGGCGGTGGTGTTGCCAACAGCGTCGAGAGTGTCTGTGATCTTACGTACGGAGGGGTCAAGTCCGCTCATTTCCGCAATACCGCCGGCATTGTCGGAAATGGGGCCGTATGTGTCAACGGAAACGGTAGCTGCCACGAAGGAGAGCATGCCGAGGGCAGCCATGGAAACGCCGTACATGCCGGATACCACGTAGCTGAGCACGATGCCGGCACCAAGCACAACGCAGGGCGCCATGCAGGAGCGCATGCCAAGAGCAAGACCCTGCGTGATCGTCAGCGCAGCGCCCTCAACAGATGCGTTTGCAAGCTTCTGAGTGGGCTTATAGTCTGCGGAGGTGTAATACTCTGCCATAATACCGATCACAACACCGGAAATAACGCCGATGGTGGCGGCTATCCAGGGGGAGATGCCTCCCACGGTGAAGCCTAATGCAGATTCAAGGATCTCAGTATCTTCGCCGCGGAAAAGGAAATACGATGCAACGAAGCCGAGCACGATGGTGCTTCCTGCAGCAATATACGTTGCGCCGTTGAGCTCCTTGTGGGGATTTTCGGACATTTTCTTCTTAAGAAGAAGGGAAGCAACGCCCACGCAGCAGGCAATGAGACCAACGGAAACGAAGATAAGCGGGAAAAGAATGCACTTTTCAAGGATCGTGTTAGTCATACCGGTCGTCAAAGCGCGGGACTGAAGGAACATGTGATATGCAAGGATAATGCCGGAGGAGATGGCACCGACGAAGCTTTCAAGAAGGTCGGAGCCAAGACCTGCAACATCGCCGACGTTGTCGCCAACGTTATCTGCTATGGTGGCGGGATTGCGGGGGTCATCCTCGGGGATGTGAGCCTCGGTCTTACCGACAAGGTCAGCGCCCATGTCAGCAGCCTTAGTGTAGATACCGCCGCCCACGCGGTTGAACATAGCAACGATGGAGCAGCCCAGCGCATAGCCGGAAAGCGTCATGGTGAAGGGGATGAACTTAAGTCCCAGAAGGTTTACGTATTCAGCCTCGGTTACGGTTACCTGACCGAGAAAAATACCGAACACAACGTATACGATGAAAAGGCCGAGAAGCGCAAATCCGCCAACGCACAGACCCATAACGGAGCCGCCGCGGAATGCGACCTTAACGGTCTTTCCGATGCTGCCGCTTTCGCGGGCAGTGTTGGAAACGCGTACGTTTGCGTAGGTGGCGATCTTCATTCCGATGAAGCCGGCACAACCGGACATAACGGCACCGATAACGAGTGCCACAGCAGCATGCCAGGTGGTCACCACCGCCATAAGTATTGCCACGATGGCAACGACGAGATAAAGAATGCGGTATTCGTAATTGATGAAGGCATTAGCGCCCACACGGATCGCAGCGGCGATCTCGCTCATCTTTTCCGTACCTTCGGGCAGTTTTTTAACGCCGAAGAAATTGAAAGCGGCGAAGGCGAGAGCAAGCCCGGCAGCAAATACCACGAGGATAATGAGAAGCTGCATAATGTGTATCTCCTTTATGAAAAATGTGAGTCCGGCAGAGGTACCGTTCAAGATTCATTATATACCCAACGGACCGCAAAAGACAAGGGAATTTTATATTATTGTGCAGAGTGTTTTTTTATACGGCATTTTGCGACAGCAAAAGATCCCCCCGGAACAGTCCGGGGGGATCTTGATTATGCGTTAAATGAGTTTGGACGCGCCAAAATTACATTTCCTTAATTGCAGCCTGTGGTGCTATC